>CABQIM010000079.1 GCA_902464375.1 uncultured bacterium
TTCTTGAACCGTATTGATGATATTATCGTATTCTCACACTTGAGCAAGGAAGAAATCAGACAGATTGTTGACTTGATGATGAAAGATTTGTTCAAACGTTTAGCAGAACGTGATTTGTCAATCGAAGTTACAGACGAAGTTAAAGATTATCTTGCAAAAGACGGTTATAATGAAGCATATGGTGCAAGACCTTTGAGAAGATTGATTCAAAAGAAAATTGAAGATCAACTTGCAGAAGAAATCTTGACGAATGCTTATCAACCGGGTGATACAATTCTTCTTAAGTTAGTAGATGACAAAATTGTATTTGAACGCAAAGAAGGCGCAAAAGCTGAAGAAGTAGTTCAAGAAGGTTAATCATCATAATATATTAAAACTCCCAAGAATAACGATATTCTTGGGAGTTTTTTTATTAAGAAATTATTTTACGTTGGTATAATTTTATTTGATATTTGGAAAAGCGTAAATCTTGCCGTCATCACTTCTCCATCTAAGATAACCTGTTTTTGGAGTCTTGTCTATATCAACAACGGATACCAATGCCCAATTACCGCGAATTGCAGTCAGTCTTATTTGTTTTACGTAACGTAATTTTGATACGTTTTGTGACAAATCTTCGCTTTTAGAATGAAGATTTTCAACGTCTTCCGGTGCATCTTTCATTAGGCGTAATCCGTATTTTCTGCCGTACATATTATAAAAACTAAGCCAAGGCATAAATTGGAAACGGTCTTCTGTTTGCACCCAACCACGAGAGTTATTCATGCGGTTATAAATAACTTCAACCCAACCATCATCTCCAATATCAGAAACGTATAAGAATCCGAGTTTTTTTTCGTTAATTAATAGTGCAAATGTATTGTCCGGCATTGTTTCCGGATTGTAAGTAAAGTCCATTTTTTTTACAACTTTTGAATTTGCCTCAGGATGGGAATATATTGTTATATTATCTCCAATTTGAAACATGCCAATAGCGTCTTTGGGGATAGTATCAACATAGAATGGCATATTGTCCGCAAAAACAGGCAACATGAAAAACATACAAATTATTAATAAAATTTTTTTCATACAAAATCCTCTTATTGATGATATTGTACCACCGAATTAGAATATGAGCTAGTGTTTTGATGAAATCAGACAGAGTTTTATAATCTAAAAGTTTTTGTCAGCTTAGTAAAGCTGACCTACATATAAAAGCCAAATGTTTGCAGTGGGAATGAATGTACATTAATCTTGTAGTTTCACATTACGTCATTGCGAGCGGAAGCGAAGCAACCCAGTTATTAAACTAGCATATTTTACGTTAAATTCTGGATTGCCACGAAAATTTTTGAAAATTTATATAAAACAACAAGACCAAAATTTCAATTTTCTCGCAATGACGTGGTGCTATTGTAGACTTAAAGTTGTAAATTTTAAAATAATTTTCCATTGGTAGAAATACCCACCCGCATTCGTAGCTCACTAACGTTCACACGACTGCGACCTCCCTAACAAGGGCGGTAAAGCTCCTTGCCTAATTTGCATTAACTATCTACTTTTAAAAGCCGACCAAATGTCTACGTGCGTGGGTAAATAAACATCAAACCGGTAGCTCCACCAATGAGGCGGAGCTAGTAGTTATTATATAATCTTGTCGTTTTTGCCAAGAAGCTGACCAAATGTCTACGTACGTAGTACCGTAGCACCTATTCGCGGAAAGAAATATCTGCGATGTTCTTTTTAAGAACAGAACGAAGGTTTGCCATTTGCGCTTCAATCTTATCGTCTGTCATAGTTGTGCTTGCATCTTGCATTCTGATTCTGAAAGCAACAGACTTAAAACCTTCTTGTACGTGTTCGCCTTGATATACGTCAAAAATATCAGTTCCGCTGAATACCTTGTTATCAATACCTTTTTTGATAACCTTTTCCAATTCTTCCCAAGTTGTTTTTGCAGGAACAATTACAGCCAAATCTCTTTGTACTTCTGGGAATTGTGGAAGTTTCTTGAATCTAGGAACTGTTTCATTTACGGCAGAAATAAGCATATCTAAATCAAGTTTAAATAAGAATGCACTTTGGTTTAGTTTTAATTTACCTTTAAGTTCCGGATGTATTTCTCCATAATAACCAATTATTTCAGGCTTTTTGCCTAACATAGTTAAAACAGCAGTTTTGTATGGATGTAGGCACTTGTGAGAATCAGCTAGTGGAGAATCAGCAAGAAGTGAGAATTTGATACGTCTTGTTAAGCCAAATTCTTCTAATACTTTGTCAACGATACCTTTTACTGTGTAAAAATCGATATCACCGGTATTTTGCCAATGTGATTTTTGAATGTTACCAGTGATTACACCTGCAAGCACTTGAGTTTCTTTTACACCTGAGAATTTTTCGTCAGGTTCAGAAATCTTAAGATAGCTTCTGCCGATTTCGTAACCCCAGAAATCTTTTTGTCCATTGTCATAGTTGTATTTCATACAGTTCAATAGGTTTGCAATAAGAGTTTGTCTAAGCATTGCAAAATCTTCTGATGCCGGATTTTCTACGAATATAGCTTTGTCTTTTTCGTATGTCATGTTGAATTGCTTAAGAATAGGTTCACCGATTAGAGATGCTGTTTGCATTTCATTAAGCCCTTCAGCTCTCATTAGGTCATGAACTTTGTTTACAACACGTTCTGCTAGGGATATATCAGGTGTTCCGGCTCTGTTTGGAAGAGTTGGAGTGATTTTGTCATAACCGTTGATTCTTGCGATTTCTTCAATTAAATCGCATTCTCTGGTTACATCACCTGCTCTGAATGATGGTACAAGAACTTTGCAAGCAATTTCGTTTTTGCCCAAGATTTTGAACCCTAATTTTTCTAAGATAGAAAGACATTTAGCAGGTTCTATATCACAACCTAAAAGTCTTTTGATTTGTGGGTATCTTAGAGTTATTTCAATTGGCTCAAGCTTGTTTATTCCTGCTTCAACAGAACCTTCAAATTTAGCATCTGCATATTTTTCAAGAAGTTCAACCGCACGGAATAAACCCAATTTAACAGCTTCTATGTCAACGCCTCTTTCAAATCTTGCACAAGCATCTGATTTGTAGCCAACGCTTCTTGAACTCTTTCTGTTAGCTTGTGGTGTAAAGTAAGCAGCTTCTAGTGCAATATTTTTAGAATTGTCATCGATTTCAGAATTTGCTCCGCCGAATACGCCGCCTAAACATACAGGGTTTTCTTTAGTTGCGATTACTACTGTATCGTGGTGAAGTTGTCTTTCTACTTCGTCTAATGTTACTAAAGATTCGCCTTCCTCAGCTCTTCTAACGCATAAATAACCGTTTAATTTATCTAAATCAAATGCGTGAAGTGGAGTACCGTATTCTAACATTACATAGTTTGTAATATCCACTACGTTATTGATAGCTCTAATCCCTGAAGAGATTAACCTTTTTTGCATCCAATCAGGAGAAGGTTTGATTACAATATTTTTAAGAATGCCGATTGAGTAATATTTACAAACATCGTTGTCTTTTATTTCTACTTCAAAATCTGCTTTTTTTGATTTTTCTTCTTCACTTAGTTCTGCGTATGGATATTTCATTTCTCTATTGAATAGAGCCGATAGTTCTCTTGCAATACCGATTACAGAAACTTGATCGCCACGGTTTGCAGTAGGAGCTGTGTGAATAATAAAATCTTTTTCAAAGCCAAGAACGTCTTCTACGTTTAAGCCAAGACCAACATTAGGGAAAATTCTATTAAGAACAAGGATTCCGTCTTCTTCTTGGTAATTTCTGTCTGCAACACCAAGTTCGTCGTCAGAACATAACATACCTTGAGATTCAACACCTCTGATTACTGCAGGAGTAAGCTCAAATTGTTCTCCTGATTTTCTATCAAGAACTTTGCTTCCTACAGATGCGTAAGGAATTACCTGACCAACTTGAATGTTTTGTGCACCGCAAACAACGGTTTTGATACCGGAACCTGTGTTCACTGTAACAAGATGCAAGTGATCACTATTTGGATGGTTATCAATTTTTTCGATTTTTGCTGTAATAATATTTGTAAATTGAGGTCTTACTTCTTCAACCTCCTCTACTTCTAATCCGCTCATAGTAAGTTCGTGAGCTATTTGCTTAACGTCTAAATCACTTAAATCAACTAATTCATTTAACCATTTTAATGAAACTTGCATACTTTCCTACCTCTCTATATTTTTCTTTATTATAAAACAAAAATAACAGAGTGTAATAGAAGGAATTTATAGAAAGATGCGTTTTCTTTAATGTATCTTTACAAAATAACAAATCTTATATTTTTCGGGTTTAATAATAGTATGTAATATTTTATGGAGTTAAGTGTATGGTAAGTGTAAATAAGATTAGTAATATAAATTTTGTAACAAGACCTTCTTTTAAGGCAGAATCTAAAGATGATAAAAATATCCCGCAAGAACAAAAGTGTGATGCTAACGGTTGTGAATGCCTTGCAAACTATAACAAAGTATTGACCCAAAAACTTGAACCTTGTGTCTTAGCTCCACTAAAACCGGAAGAAGTTTCAAATATTGATGATATCGAAGGTGAAAAGATTTACACTTCAGATGGAAAGCTGCATTCTGTAATTCAAGATAATGATGATGTTAAAAAGATTTATGTACCGGACGAAGAAGATGAACACTCTGTTGCAGTGATTACTACCATAGATAAAAAAATAGGTAACAAAATTAGAGAACAGTATATGCATCCGAAAGAAAACTATGTTAATGTAAGGGAATATTCTCCAAAAACAGGAAAAATAATCAAAAGTACGTCTTACGAAGATGGAAAGTTAGATTATACTGAAAATACGTTCTACAAACCATCCGGAGAAACTATTTCAGAAACATATAATGCTAATAGCAAAACTTTTGAAATTTCCAGAGATAATGACAACCGTTCCCAACATGCTGTTTATGATAAAAACAAGCAATTGATAGAAGCTCGTGACTACAAACAAAAGAAAAATGAAAACATTTATACAACAGCAAGCTTCTATAATGGCGGTATGTATAAGATTGACAAACATACAGAAGCAGTTTTGCCTAACAATTTGGGAAGAGAATTATTTATTAATAATCAAGAGTTGAAACCGGCAGAAAAATTTGTTCCACCTATTGATGTAAAAGGATATAAGGGTGAAAAAACATATTATTCTAATAATGCAATTGAAACAAATACTTTTGAACTAGATGGAGAAAAAGTTGTTGCGAAATTTAATCCGGATGGAGATATTACAGAATATTCAACACCAAGCAAAAAAGTCACAATTTCTGAATATATGCAAGAAATAGAAGAAAATCTTGATTGTGAACGCACAAAAACAACGCAATTCTATGGTGATGGGCTTGAATATGTTGATGTAACTATTGAAACAAAAGATTCTTATAAAGAGATTAGTTATGATGCAAAAACTAAAAATCCTACTCATTATGCGGAAGGCTTAATAGATGAGAATGGTGAACACGATGATAAAACTTTACTATACTTTAATAAAAAAGGAATGCTAGAGGACGCTTTTCAATTTTAGAGTTACTTATCAAACTTTGCAACGTATTTAACTAAAGCATTGTAAACATCCGGCAGAATTTTGCCTTCTCTTACTTCGCCGTATAAAATAAGCAAAGCTTCTACTTGAGATAATTTTCTACGATAGACGCGTGCTTCTCTTAAGGCACTATATTTGTCAGAAATAGAGATGATTTGAACACCAATATCTGATGTTAATTCTTCATCATTCCAAGCCGGATAGCCGGAATGCTTAAGGTTCTGATGGTGATATTTGATGAGTTCAAGCGTTTCTTGCGAAATGCTTTGTGTTTTCAAAAGTTCATAACCCAGCGTGGAATGAATATTCATAATTTCACGCTCTTTAACATTGAGTTTTGCAGGTTTGTTTAAAATTTTTGATGGTATTAAAACCTTGCCCAAATCGTGCAGCATTGATGCTTCTTTTATGACAGATTTATCAATTTCACATTTCAAAGATTCTGACAAAACAGAATAAACTCCCATTGCTATATTACAGGTTTCATTCATATGCCCGCCGGTTAGTTCCTTTAGGGTCTTGGTATCAACTGACGGTTTAATTTTATACTTCTTTAAAAGCCCTTTTATAGTAGGATTGAGAGCTATCATATTTTTGACAACAGACTTTTGCAAATGCTCATCGCTGCCATTTTTAAGAAAAGTATTTCCTCTATCATCAGTATACACAAAATAGCTGTTGCGATTAATCTGCACAGCTCCTTTCAAGCTAACTCTCTTTTTCTTCGGGGATTTTAAAATCATTTCTCTTCTTTTAGAATTTTGGGATAATATCTTAATATAAGTTTACAATAGGTTTCGTAATTTTGCAATATGTCAACAAAATTAATTAATAATAACTCCAATACTTCTCCCCTCTCCCTATTTACCCCCCTCCCATTTACCCCATAATCAATCCTGTTGTATAATGTATTTATGAATGATATTTTGAGAGAAACGATTAAGCTTGTGCCGGAACAACCGGGGTGTTATTTATATTATGATGCCACCGGAGAAATAATTTATGTTGGAAAAGCGAAAAATCTTAAAAGAAGAGTATATAGTTATTTTCATAAACAGCACGAGAGCCCAAAGACAAATATTTTAGTTTCTCAAATTGAAAAACTTGAATACATTATAACGGATTCAGAAGTAGAAGCTTTGATACTTGAATCTCATCTAATCAAGAAACACAAACCTAAATACAATATTTTATTAAAAGATGATAAAAAATATCCGTATTTTTTGATTACGGATGAAGACTTTCCACGTATTCAAGTAGTTAGAAAGAAAAATTTGAATCCCGATAAAGGGAGATTTTATGGACCTTATACCGATGTCGGTGCAATGTATGCGACTTTGGAATTCTTAAAAAAACTATTCCCGCTAAAACAATGCAAGGCGCCAAAGTTCTCAAATCGTCCTTGCCTATATTATCATATTGGCAAGTGTTTAGCCCCTTGCCAAGGCAAAGTTACGCCGGAAGAATATCAAAAACTTATACATCAAGTAGAATTGTTTTTGAGTGGTAAACAGACAGAGCTTTTGAAACAAATTCAAGAACAAATGCAAAAATATGCAGAAACAGAACAATTTGAAAAAGCTGCAAAGATGCGTGATAGTTATCTTGATTTGCAGAAAACTCTTGAAAGACAAAAAGTTGTTTACGAAAATACTAAACTCAATGAAGATATTATTGCAGTTCTTTATGAGGACGGAATTCTTGCAATCGTGATTATGATGATTAGAGAAGGACGTTTGATAGACAAAAAAGATTTCACCTATTTTGTTGATAATATTGATAAAACCGAGTATTTTGAAACATTTTTCCGTGATTATTACACCGGACTCAAACTTGAATTTCCGGACAGAATTATTTCAAAGGATTTGGAAGAAGTCGGTCAGAAATCGCTTTATGAAGATTGGTTGAAAATTATTTCCGGCAAAAAGGTTACAATCAATTATGCAAAAAGTAAGTATAAAGAGATTTACGAACTTGCTCTCAAGAATGCGACAAACCTGCTAGAAAATGCAAAATTAAAGAAAATGGCGCAAATTAGAGATGATTTTAATGAAGTTGGGTCGTATTTGGCAGAAAAACTTCATTTGACAAATTTCCCTAATAGAATTGAATGTTACGATATATCTCATATTCAAGGTACAAACACTGTTGCATCTATGGTAGTATTCCAAAACGGATTGCCGAAAAAGACTGCATATAGAAAATTTAAAGTTCGCTCTACGGAAGGTAAACCGGATGACTTTTTATCAATGAAAGAAGTTTTGTCACGCAGATTGAGCCGTCTTGGCGAACCAAAATGGGAAAAACCGGATTTGATTATTATTGATGGTGGAAAAGGTCAACTGTCAAGTGTTATGCAAATTGTAGAAGGTATGGGGATAAAAGTTGGCAAAGACGGTATTGATTTTGTATCTCTGGCTAAGAGGGAAGAAGAAGTTTTTCTTCCGAACCAATCTGAGTCTATACTTTTGCCAAGAGATTCCAATGCGCTTTATCTTATTCAGAGAATTCGTGATGAAGCTCACCGATTTGCGATTACATTCCATAGAGATTTGAGATCAAAGAAATTAAAAGAGAATAAATAATCGCATTTTTGCATTCAAGTTGCCACATAAAGATTTATGTTCTCAGGAATGAACTATATTGCTGTTGCATATTTGCAATCAATATATCCATAGAAGAGAATTTAGATTCCAGTTGAGCTCGATATCTTTCAAGTGCAGTCTTTTGTTTTTCGATTTTGTTATCCAATTTGTTAATTTGTTTTTGATAAGACTTGTCTGTTGATTCAAAATAACCGCTTACAGATTTCAAAGATGATTCAACAAGATCTTCTACTTTTGTGAAGATACCGGTGTTGTTTTTGCTGCCAACAAGCAAATCTTTTACGGCACCTTGATCCGCCTTGAAAGCTTCAAAGAATTTATCTTTATCGAAAGTAAGTGTTGTAAGTCCGGATGTTGAAATATTATTACCACTTGCAGCTTCAACTTTAATACCGATTGCATCCAGATTCCTGAAAATGGTTGTTCCGGCATCAGAACTTGTCATCAAACTTCTTAATTGGTTTCTAATCAGTTTTAATGTAGACTGGTCTTTTAATTTT
>CABQIM010000080.1 GCA_902464375.1 uncultured bacterium
TTAGAAAATATGAGAGAGAGAAAGAGAAATTAAAAAAATCCCTTCTTCAAGAAGGGACTTTTTATTAAAAATTAGGCTTGTTTTAGATAATTTATCAGCCCTTCTAATGCAAGCGTGTAACTTTGTTCCTTGAAACCTACGACTTGACCGATGCAAACAGCGGATAAGAATGAATTATGACGAAATTCTTCACGAGCGTGAATATTTGTCATATGGACTTCAACTGTCGGAATGCTTACTGCAGCGATAGCATCTCTAATTACAACGCTTGTGTGAGTATAACCGCCGGCATTTATAATAATTCCATCGTAAATATCTTTTGCGGCTTGAATTTTGTCAACAATGTTGCCTTCGTGGTTATCTTGAAAGACATCGACATCAGCTCCAAGTTCTTTGCCACGGGAAATGATTGAATTTTCAATGTCTTTTAGAGTTGTTGAGCCGTATTTTTCCGGTTCTCTAGTACCAAGCATATTTAAGTTTGCACCATTGATAAGTAAAATTTTCATAATAATCACCATGTATTTTAGTTAAGTTCGTAGAAGTTTTTTTATGTGAGGGGCAATTCCCTTTAACATATTCACTTATATTAATATTTAGTATACAATAATAAAAAGAAGAATGCGAGGAAAAAATGATTAATAAACGTTGGTACGACAGAGATCCTATTTTAAAAGAGGCTCTAGAATTGTTAAGATTATCTCCCGATGCAACAAAGAGTGAGGCGGCAGAATTTATGTTGCAGTTGCAAGAACAAGTTGCAGGGGAAGTTATAGAACACGTTTATGACATTATTAATACTTACCAAGGTAAAGGTAATCGCTGGTATGACAGTGACCCTATGATGCTTAAAGCCGTTGAGTTGTTGAGAAATGCTCCTCCAAAAGTTCAAAGAGTTGCTGCTTTGAAACTTCTTATTGCATTGGAACAGAAAAGTTTTGAAGGAGTTGAAATATAAAAATGAAAGATGTTCAGAATCAATCTGACACAAGAGGTGTAGAAATTCAGAAAGTAGGTATTAAAGGTATAGAAATGCCTTTGATTATTCAGAGAAAAGATGCTGAGGATATTGTTATTTATTCATCAGCTACAGCTGGTGTGACTTTGCCTGCTCATTACAAAGGCACACACATGTCGAGATTTGTAGAAGTATTGAATGAATGGCGAAGCAAAAATACTCTTGGTGTGGATATAAAAGGATGCGTGGAAGCAATTGTAAAAAAATTAGATGCTAAATGCGGATATTTGAAATTCGATTTTAAGTATTTTATTAATAAAAAAGCTCCGGTAACTGAGATTTCTGCACCAATGTGTTACGATTGTTCTTTTGAAGGAATTTTAGATAACTATGGTGAAGAAGATGAAGAATACAGATTCTTTTTAGGTGTAAAAGTTCCTGTAACAACACTTTGTCCTTGTTCTAAAGAAATTTCTGAATATGGAGCACATAATCAAAGAGCAATTGTTTCTGTTAAAATTACATATCCGGAAGATGAACATATTTGGTTGGAAGATTTGGTTAAGAGTATTGAAAATTGTGCTTCTTGCGAACTTTATCCTTTATTAAAAAGAGAAGATGAAAAATTTGTAACAGAAAAAGCTTACAATAATCCAAAATTTGTGGAAGATGTTTTGAGAGATGTTGTTTTGATGCTAAGAAATAATGATATCGTTGATTCTTTTGAGGTCGAGTGTGAGTCTTTAGAAAGTATACATAATCATTCTGCTTGGGCTTACCAAAAAGAGGATTAGATTGCAATTAAATTAAAATAAAATATATAACAAATTCTTGTAATTATGTTGTTATAGGAATATAATGTGTACGAGAGGATATTTGGGGATGAAGAGTAAGGTTTGGGCACTTATAATTTTAATATTTTTTATGGCTTTTAATGCTGTATCGGCTCAAGACATCTATGCACCTTATCAACCTCAAAATAATGAAATTATTTTTAACCAATCAATTTATAAAATTGATGTAGTTGATCCAAAAGTTTCTACAAACCAAAAAGGAATTAATTATCCAGGGCTTAGAGGTGCAAATCAGTTAGTCGTTTATACTCCGGCGTTTGGGTTTAGAACTAATACAAACGAATTTGGGACAGAAGCAATTATTACTGGAGATACCGTGACATCATTGAGTGGAGCTGATTCTCTTATTCCGGCTAATGGTATTGTAATAAGCGGGCATGGTAAAGCTAAAAAGTGGATTAATGAGAATGTGATGATTGGTGCTAAAATCTCTATAGATTTGGATAAGAAAATAATTACGTCTTATATAACATCTGATACTTTTTTGTATTCAGCAAGAGAAAGAATTAAAGAAGTTCAAAATATGATGTTGTATTATATTCAAAATAGTTCAAATTATAATTCTAAAAGAACAGAGCAAAATATCTCCAGAGCAAATGATTTTATAAATAAAGCTCAAAAAAACAGTGAGGATTCTCAAAAGTATGCCTCTAGAGCAATAGAATTTGCAAATCTTGCGATGTCTACTGTAATTCCATATGATTCAAATGAATTAAAAGGCGTTTGGATAAGACCAACTTTTTATAACGAAAAAGATATAACAAATACTTTGGATAGGCTTGCTCAGTCTGGTATTAATAATATATTCTTGGAAACTTATTATCACGGAAAGACGATTTTTCCATCTCAAACTATGACTAAGTACGGTTTTATTCGCCAAAATGAAGATTATTGCGGCTTTGATCCTCTTAGAATTTGGATTAATGAAGCACATAAACGAGGAATAAAAGTAAATATTTGGTTTGAAACATTTTACGTAGGTAATAAGCCGCCGGAAACAAATGCTGAATATATTTTGGCTAAGAAACCTGAATGGGCAAATTGTAAAAAGAAAAATGCGGATGCGGATTTTATAGACTATTCAGTATCAGAACATAACGGATATTTTATTGATCCTGCCAATCCGGAAGTCCAAAATTTCTTGTATGAATTGTTGTGTGAAATTATCACTCGCTATAAACCTGATGGAATTAACCTTGATTATATTAGGTATCCTCAATCTTTAGATCCTAGTTATTCTACATATGATTTGTCAAATTGGGGTTATACTAAATATGCACGTAATGAATTTAAGAATATGTACGGTGTAGACCCAATAGAATTAAAGACTAGCGACCCATTGTGGTATCAATGGAAATTCTATCGTTGCAATAAAGTTACAAATTTTGTAAGACGTGTAAGTGTGTTGTGCAGATATAATAATATTACAATAACAGCAGTAATATTCCCAAATCGTGCCGCTGCAATGGATACAAAAATGCAGGATTGGCGAACTTGGTCTATGAGTAATTTTGTAGACGGTTTTACTCCACTGTTCTTAACTTGTGATGATAAAACTGCTACAAACTTGATGGGCGAAGTTTTGAGAAATAAATCTGCAAGTACAAAATTGTATGCAGGTTTGTTTGTAACATTTATGAATGGTGCTACTTCTGATTTAATCAAACAAATCCATGCTGCAAGAAAATATTCATTGAGTGGTGTAATTATATTTGATTATGCTCATTTGAAAGATAATTATGTGGAAGCTTTAACAGAAAGTGTGTTTAAACCAAATGCAAAAGCAGATGTTTGTATTCCTGGAACAACACAAGTAAGGGAAAATAAACGTGGCAGATGAAGAAAAATCAACAACTAAAAGAGCTTTTTTAGGAATCTGGTTTGATTGTTGTAATACTTATGGCAGAATATATAAAAATGCACAAGGTACCGCATATACAGGCAGGTGTCCAAGGTGCCTGCGTCCGGTAACGGTTAGAATTGGCGGTGGTGGAACGAATCAAAGATTTTTCCGTGGCAGCTAGTGATTGAATGAAATTTTTAGTTTTATAGAAAGAGGTTTTATATGACATTAGATAAATTGAGAAAAGAAAATGAAGTTTTAGATATATTTTGTAATTTGGTTTCAATACCTTCACCATCTTTGAAGGAAGAAAAAGTTTCAGCTTGGATTTTGGATTTTTGCAAAAAGAATAATATAGATGCAAAACTTGATAATTATGGTAATGTTTATATTTATGTTCCGGCAACAGATGAATCAAAAGAACCAATAATGTTATCTTCTCATATGGATGTTGTTGGAGATGACAGCCCTGTTAATATTTATCTCGACGGTGATTTTATAAAAGCAGAAGGTAGAACTCTTGGGGCTGATGATAAAGTTGGTGTTGCTTGTGCTTTAAAATTAGCAAAAGATATTAAATCTGGTCTTGTTGATGCAAAAGGTGGGTTAGAAATTACATTTACAAGGGATGAAGAAACCGGCATGAGCGGTATTGAACATGTTGAGTTTGACAAAATTAAATCAAAATATGTTTTGGTTTGTGATGCCGATAAATTAGGTCAATTGCAAATTTCAGGAGCTAGCTATACAAATGCTAAAATTATCGTAAGAGGGCTAAAAGGCGGACATTCTGGTATAGATATTGGTGATAAAACAAGATTGAATGCTGCAAAAATGATTGCTGAATTATTGGCAGAATTTCCACAAGGGGCTTATTATACAGATGAGACCGGTGTTATAACTTCTTGTAACTTGGGTGCGATTGTTGCTGGTGGAATTCAAAATTCAGTTGCATCAATTGTAGAAAAAGGTATTAAAACAAATGATTATATTACTGAAATTATGAAAAAAACTTCTACTAATATCATTAACACTTTGGGTATGGCTTCTTATTCAATTAGAAGTGCAAGTGTAGAAAAAGAAGAAGAATTAAAGGCTTTGATGCAATCTATTGTTGATAAATTTAATGAAAAATATAAGGGATTAGCGGATGCAAATATTGAGTTTGAAGTCCACTTGTTAGCATTTGAAAAAGCTGATGATGATAGAATCGAGATTGCTCATACGAAGGCTTGTGAAAGAGCCGGCATGAAGAATGATATTTCATCATTTCATGCCGGAGCTGAAACGCATATTTATTGTCATAACAAAAACTCTAAGGGTGAAACTTTTATGCCATCATTGTTGGGCTTAGCTGATGTTTATAATATGCACTCCGCAGCAGAAAAAGTTGATTACAAAACTTTGATTAAGGGTTACGAGGTTATCAGAAATACATTTGAAGAATTTAATAATTAATTGTAAATTTTTGTTTACAAAATAGCAATTTTTTTTCTTTAAGTGTTTTAAAAAACCTGAAAGGTAGATGAAGTTATGGTAAGTATGAATACAGTAAAAAACACTAATCCTTGGCGTTTAGCTAAGCCGATTGAATCAACTAGTAGAAAAATTAAAACCCAACCTTATGCAGAAAATTACTTTATGGACAAATCTCCACTTGCAAAGGATTATGTTTCAAAACAAGGTAGTAATATAATAACTAAAATTTGGAATGGAATAAAAGGTTTATTTTAAATAAAAAAGTGCACATACCCAGTGCACTTTTTTATTAATATATTTTTTTGCTAAAAGAGAATGACTATGCAGCCATTCTCTTTTAGTAATTTTATGAAATAAATAATTTCTACTTCATAGCGTTTTCTACAGCTACTGCAACAGCAACAGTTGCACCAACCATAGGGTTGTTACCCATACCGATTACACCCATCATTTCTACGTGAGCAGGAACTGAAGATGAACCAGCGAATTGAGCGTCACCGTGCATTCTTCCCATTGTATCAGTCATACCGTAAGAAGCTGGACCAGCAGCTACGTTATCTGGGTGAAGAGTTCTACCTGTACCACCACCAGAAGCTACTGAGAAGTATTTTCTTCCGTTTTCCCAGCACCATTTTTTGTAAGTACCGGCTACAGGGTGTTGGAATCTGGTTGGGTTAGTTGAGTTACCAGTGATAGAAACATCAACACCTTCTTTAATCATAATAGCAACACCTTCGTTAACGTCGTCAGCGCCATAGCATCTAACTTTAGCTCTTTCACCTTCTGAATATGGAGTTTCTTTAACGATTTTTAATTCTCCAGTTTTGTAATCATATTCTGTTTCAACAGAAGTGAAACCGTTGATTCTAGCGATAATGTGAGCAGCATCTTTACCAAGACCGTTTAAGATAACTCTTAAAGGATTTTTTCTAACTTTGTTAGCGTTTCTTGCGATACCGATAGCACCTTCCGCAGCTGCGAATGATTCGTGACCAGCTAAGAAACAGAAACAGTTTGTTTCTTCTCTTAATAACATAGCTGCTAAGTTACCGTGACCGATACCAACTTGTCTTCTGTCACCAACTGAACCAGGAACTGCGAATGCTTGTAAGCCTAAGCCGATAGCTTCTGCTGCGTCAGCTGCGTTTTTAATTCCTTTTTTAATAGCGATAGCGCAACCAAGAGTATAAGCCCAAGAAGCGTTATCGAAAGCGATAGGCTGAATGCCTTTAACGATAGCATCTACATCGATGCCTTTTGATAAGCATAGTTCGCGAGCATCTTCTAAAGATTTGAAACCGTATTCAGGTAAAACTTTAGCTAGAGTAGCTTCACGTCTATCTTGTCCTTCAAATTTTACTGTCATATTTTATTTCCTTATTTTAATTGTTAATTACTAACTTTATGAAATGTTTAGAAGTTGAGGAGTTTAGTAGTTTATAAGAAATTTTAAAAGAACTTAAAAACTTCTAAACTTAGTTCTTCTAAACTGCGAGCAAGCTCGCACTATTCTTCTCTAGGATCGATATACTTAACCGCATCAGCAAATCTGCCATAAGTACCGATATTCTTTTCATAAGCTTCTTTAGGGTCAACACCTTTCTTGATAGCATCCATAACTTTACCAATGTTAACGAATTGATAACCGATAACTTCGTCATTCTTGTCAAGACCCATTTTCAAGATGTAACCTTCTGTCAATGATAGGTATCTAACACCTTTTTGTTTTGTAGAGTGGATAGTACCAACCATTGAGCAAAGTCCTTTACCTAAGTCTTCAAGACCTGCACCGATAGGAAGTCCGTTTTCAGAGAAAGCTGACTGAGTTCTACCATAAACGATTTGTAAGAATAATTCTCTCATAGCAACGTTGATTGCGTCACAAACTAAGTCTGTGTTAAGAGCTTCTAAGATTGTTTTTCCAGGAAGGATTTCACCAGCCATAGCAGCAGAGTGAGTCATACCTGAACATCCGATAGTTTCAACTAAAGCTTCTTGTATAACACCTTCTTTAACGTTAAGAGTTAATTTACAAGTACCTTGTTGAGGAGCACAACAGCCGCAGCCGTGTGTAAGACCGGAAATGTCTTTAATTTCTTTACATTTTGTCCATTCACCTTCTTGTGGAATAGGAGCCGGAGTTCCTTTTATACCACGGTGTACACAACACTTTTCTTCGATTTCGTGTGTAATTTCAATTTTGCCCATTTGACCTCCTTATTAATCAAAAATAAAGCTATTTTAAATTCCAATACAATTATTATAAAACAAACAGGGGTAAATAAAAGTAGAAATTTTTTATCACTCTAAATAAAAGGTCACAGTTGTGTAAACATTTGTGAACAATAAATGCGTGTGTGGATTAAATAAAAAATAAAGAAATTAACTAATCATTCCTTGAATATCGTCAACGAATTCTTTGACATCGGTGACAACATTTCTTGAATATTTATTATAAAAATCAGAAGCTTGTTTCTTCGCAAAATCAAAAAGTTCTGAGCGAGAATCGGCACCTTCTTTAGAGCTATCAAGAAGGGAGGTAAAGAAAGTAACAGCTTCAGAAGTTGTCACCTGCCCATCTCCGTTCATGTCAAACGGGTTTGACATATTATCTTCTGTCTGGATTTTCTCTCCGATTGCTTCCATTTGATCCTGTGCTGTTTCAGAAAATTCTGTTCCATCAAAATTCTCAATTTGTAAACCTGCCGGCATGCCCAAGCTTCCAATCAAGCCTTCGTTTGTTGGTTGAATCTTTTTCTCCATTTGTTTTTCTAAAAGGTCAGAAAAAGTTGTGTCATTCAAGTCAAAACTTTGAGTCAAGCCATTTAAACCGCTTAACCCTGATGAACTTATTCCACCTATAAAATTAGATACTAAACTCATAACTATATATTATATTTATTTTTCCTGTTTCAAATCCTTCAAATATTGGATATTTGTGTAAATTAAAAAATTACGATATAATGAGTACCAGACGTGCCACGTCATTGCGAGAAACTTGTGGCAACATATATAAAATAAGACTTTAGATATGGAAAATTTTCGTGGCAATCCATATTATAATAAACAAAATTATCTTAGGAGATAAAAATGAAAAAGATTTTATTAAGTTTAATTGTTATGTTTGCAATGGTTTTATGCGTAAATGCAGAAGAAATTTTGCAACTACCTTATAAAAATATAAAAGAAGAAAGCAAACTTCGAATTGAAAATGATGTATGGACTAATAAAATAAACAAGAAAGAACAAGATTATCTTATTAAATTTATATCAGATGGCAGCGGAAATTATTCTGAATTTTACAATTCTGATGGAACATTTGCTTTTTCAACAGATTGCCAATATGAATTTTTGCATAAAGGAGATTTAATAGGATATTCAAATCAGGATTTAAAATTTTACGACTTTACTTATGCGGAAGGCAAACTTAATAAAAG
>CABQIM010000081.1 GCA_902464375.1 uncultured bacterium
TTAACTAACCTCAAATTATTTTTCGGCATAAATCGACTAATTCTTTAATCAAATTTACATTTATTTACAATAAACGCAATTTTTTGAGAAACAAATACTTTATATAAATAAGGTTAGGATTAGGTAAATAGGTTATGTGGTTTAATAATTGTTTTAACAATTACAATTACGGTTTTTCGTTCATGAATATGTTCAATCCGTTCAGGAACATGATGAATTTATTCATGCCTGCAAACAATTTCTATGGCTACAATATGCCTATGAATAATATTTGGCAAATGCAGAACTATGCTTTTATGCCGAACAATAATTCAATTTTTCAATCAAATTACCAAAACTCACAGAACATTTGGGGGAATGCACTAAATTTAAGTAACTCCAGTCAAGTATCTTCAATTGATTCTCTTGAAAATAGTCTAAAAACAGTTAACGAAACAAATTCAGCCCTTTTCCATGGTGTGAAATACAACGCTAAAAAAGGGGCAATTCTTGCAAAAAATGTTGTAGAAGGTCTGCCTAATGAACGCAAAAAGCCATTATGCGCAAGATTTGTTAAAAATGCGATGGTAAAAAGCGGTTTTGGCCCATATATTAACGGAAATGGAGAATATTGCAAATATATCTTGAGAGATAACCCTAATTTTAAAGAAGTAAAAGTTAAAGGGAACGAACTAGCATCTTTACCTAAAGGAAGCGTTATTGTTTATGACGCTTTTGAACCTTACGTGAATAAAAATGGAGAGCATAAAAAAATCGGACAAGACGGGCATGTAACTGTTGCTCTCGGCAACGGCAAAGCATGCAGCGATGTTATGGAAGATGAAATTGTGAAAACAGACAAAGCTTATGTATTTATTCCTGTTTAACATATCTTTACATAAATAGCAATTTCCTAACCTTAAAATACTTTATATAAATACAGAGGAAAAATTAGGGGATATCATGGGATTAGTTAATGTAAACGCAAATACTAATATTAGAGCTGATATAAATTATTTCAACCCTTATTTTAATATGCTTGCGCCAGCATTTAGTAGCTACTATTTGCCACAATATCCAAATATTTTTTCTCAATTAAACAACAAGTTGAACTTATTCAATTTTGGCTCCCTAAAATTTGGTTCTGTTACTCAACCAACAAAATATGACAGCAATTTAGGAAATTCTATTGTTACAACAGCTTTAAAATACAAAGGTTACAACGAAAAAGACGGTTCATACAAAAAATTTACAAACGGAAGAACAGAAGCTTGGTGCGCAGATTTTGTAACTTATGTAACCAAAGAAGCATTTCGAGCTAATGGTAAATCAGTCCCTACAGGTTTTGGTTCTCCTGCAGTAAAAAATTTAAAACAATGGGGGAAAGATAACAACTGTTACACAACCGATGTTTCCAAAGCTAAACCCGGAGATGTCGTAATATTCAACAAGTCTCATACCGGAATTGTCAAAGAAGTTCGAGACGGCAAAGTTTATACAATTGAGGGAAACACCTCAAAGGGCACAGTAGCTGAAAGAACACGTACTTCAAAAGATATTAACGGATTTGTTCAAATAGCTTAATTATATTAACATTCAATTCCTCAATACTTCCATTATTATTAATTACATAATCGGATTTTTGAGCTTTTTCTTCTTGTCGCATTTGTGAATTTAATCTGGCTTTTGCATAATCAACCGAATAACCATTACGGAGCAAAAGCCTTTTCAACCTTATATCATCATCTGCATAAATAAAAATAATTTTATCAAACAAATCCGTCATATTGGCTTCAAACAACAACGGAATTCCGACAAATAAATATTTTTCATTTTGGTTTTGTTCAAAAAATTCTTTTATTTTTTCTCTTATTTGGGGATGTAAGATATTTTCCAATTTTTGTTTAATTTCTTTATTTGTGAAAACCAATTTTCCAAGTTTTTCTCTGGAAAACTCTCCATTTTCAAAGACATCAAATTTTTTAAATTCTAAGAATAACTCCGAATTATTTACTGTTAAAAGTTCATGCGCGACTTTATCAGTATCTAAAACTCTATATCCTTGATTTTCTAAAAGCTTTTGAACAGTAGATTTTCCGGATGCAATATTCCCACAAAGCGCAAACTTTATCATTTTGAAACCCTATTTAAAAAGTTTTTCAATTCCTTAATTTGTGCAGGCTTAATCGGTTTTACATCTCCTCGTTTCAAACCTTCCAATTGAATAGTCGCATGCTGAATTCGTTTCAAAACTTTTACTTCATACCCAAAATATTCAAACATTTTTCTAATTTGCCTATTCATACCTTGATACAATGTAATTTGCATTTCAGTGTGCTTGTTATCTATTTCCAAAACCTGAATGTCTGCATATGCAACCTTATTAGGCTCAATTTCAATACCATTCGCCATTTGTTCAAGTTCATGTCGGTGCACTGCAGAATTTACTGTTACAATATAAACCTTAGGAACTTTTACTGACGGATGAGTTAATGCATTTATCAAATCTCCATCATTCGTCAAAATCAAAAGTCCAGTTGAATCTTTATCCAACCGTCCAACCGGTTTTAAATTATTCAATGTTTCTGGCAAAATATCGTAGATAGTTTTACGACCTTTTTCATCATCACAGGTTGTAATATACCCCGCAGGCTTGTAAAACTTGTAATACAGATGCTTTTCAGGATGAATAAGCTTTTTATTTACAAAAACCTTATCCTTGGGTTGAACAAGGTAGCCAAGTTCTTTGACAGTTTTCCCATTAACGGCAACAACACCCTGCTCAATAAGTTCATCCGCTTTTCTACGGGAACAAAGTCCTGAAGACGCAATATACTTGTTTAAACGAACACCTGCCATATCATAGCTCCTTAGTCCATAGCCTTTTGCAAAGCATCTGCAACTACTTGAGGCATCCTTCTATAAAGTTTACCTGCGGCGTTAATAGCAACAACATCAAATTCAGCCTTTATAAAGATTTTTTCATCTTCTTTAGATTTAATAAGCTGACCGAATGTAACCGAAAGACTATTGAATTTTTCAATCCATGTTTCAATAATAATATCATCATTCAATCTAGCAGAAGCCTTATAGCGAACATTCATATTTGCAACAGGTAGAAGGACATCGTTACTTTTCATTGCTACAAGATCCAAACCTAACATATCGCATAAATCCACACGACCTTTTTCCATCCATCTCAAATATGCACCATGCCACACAACACCATAGGCATCTGTATCTGAATAATAAACTTTAGTTTCAAATATATGTTTCATAATACGTAATTTATAACACAAAGGAGAAAAAAATGAAATATCAATGTGACGTTTGCCAATGGATTTACGACGAAGAAAAAGAAGGCAAAAAATTTGAAGACCTACCTGAAACTTATGAATGCCCTATTTGCGGAGCACCAAAAGAACAGTTTAGTAAATTAGAATAAATTTACATAATAAATACACAATGGTATTAAAAAGGCTTTTAGTGATTTCCTAAAAGCCTTTAATGCATTAAAAAAAGAACCCATCTATATGAGTTCTTTCTAAATGGTCGGGATGACACGATTTGAACGTGCGACCCCCTCGTCCCAAGCGAGGTGCGCTACCAAGCTGCGCCACATCCCGTCACTGCTGACAAAATTAAGTGTATTATAAACAAATTTTATAGTCAAGTGCTTTTTTGAAAAAATTTTTAATTATAAACTTCAACTATATATAAATCATATGTTTACAATTTATTGACTTAACCATATTTTTATAATAAAGTTTTGGTTGAGAGATTTTACACTATTAAATGAGGATTAGGGAAATTGGATTTTACTACTTTAACTATTGAAGCTTTAAAAGCAATAGCTTCCATTGTTGGCAGCTATGGACTTGCAATTATATTATTAACTGTTGTAATCAGACTTGCTATGTGGCCTTTGAATGTATCTCAACAACGTTCTATGAAGATGATGCAGTCTTTGCAACCTAAAATCAAGGCTATTCAAGATAGCTACAAAAACGATCCGCAAAAAATGCAGCAAAAACTTATGGAGTTCTACAAAGAACATAAGTTTAACCCAATGGGCGGATGTTTACCATTGTTAATTCAATTACCAATTTTCATTTTATTATATTCCGCTTTGATGAGTCCACAATTTATTCAAATTGCAGGCGACGCATCTTTCGGATTTTTAGGCAGACTTGATACAACATTAAGAGCTACTGCCGGTCGTTCTTATGACGGAACTTTCGGAGTTTCTCAAGGTGACACATTCACTATCGGCAAAACTGCTAAAGTTTATTTACCAAACGAAACTCTTGATAACGTAAAAGTTAAAAATCCTGCAAAAGCTATTGAAATTCAAGGGGAATTTAAACCTGGCGAAACTGTTGATTTCAAAATTGACCTTGATCACTTAGATTTGAAATTTGCTCAATTAGACCAAATCGAAAAAGCTGAAATTGCAGTTACTGATATGTCTAACAAAGAAATTGAAAATATTACATTCAAAAAAGAAGGTAGCGTTCTCGCAGCATCAGTTCCTACAACCGTTGCATCAAGAGCATTCCACTGGGATGTATTTGTTTTAATTGCATTATTTGCACTAACAATGTTTGCATCACAAAAGATTATGATGGCTACAAACAAACCTAAGGATGGAGCTACAGATCCAACACAAGAAGCTATCCAAAAATCAATGGGAACATTCATGCCAATTATGATTATCGGTACATTCATAATCATTCCTATTCCGGCAGGTGTTTTGCTATACCTTGTAACAAGTAACATTATTCAAATTCTTCAAACGGTAATTGTTAACAAGCAAATTGATGCAGAACAAGCTAGAACAGAAGTTTTGGCTAGCGATTCAGATGTCGCAGACGCAAAACAAATTAAATCAAAAGAGTAAAACGATGCTAATATCAGAATATGATTACAATTTGCCGGAAGAATTAATTGCTCAAATGCCGGCAGACAAAAGAGATAATTCAAGAATGATGGTTCTAAACCGAAAGGATAGAACCATTTCTCATAAACATTTTTACGACATCGTTGATCTAGTAGAGCCTAATACTTTACTTGTTATGAATAACACAAAGGTGCTTCCGGCACGACTTATAGGTCACAAAGATACAGGCGCTAAAATAGAGGTATTTTTACTAAAACAAAGTAATAAAATCTCCAACGGGAGAGAAAACTGGGAAGTTCTTATTAAGCCGTCTAAAAGAGTAAAACCTGATACAGTTATAAAAATCAGCGACGAACTATCTGTTAGAGCAATAAAACGTTTGGAAGAAAATGGAGAATGGCTTGTTGAACTACTTTTTGAAGGCAACAATGTTCTTGATATTTTACACAAAAATGGAAACATCCCACTTCCACCATATATTGAAAGGAAAATCCCGAATGAAGATTTAAAAAAACTCGATTTCGAACGTTATCAAACAGTTTACGCTAAAGATGAAGGTTCTGTGGCGGCTCCAACTGCTGGTTTACATTTTACAAAAGAAATCTTAAAAAAATTAGAAGATAAAGGAGTAGAACTAGCTTATGTAACCTTAAACGTAGGGCTGGGAACATTCAGACCTGTTCAATGTGAAAACGTTGAAAACCACAAAATGCATTCGGAAACATTTGAAATTTCTGAAAAAGCATCTGAGCAAATTAATCGAGCAAAAAAAGAAGGGAAAACGATTGTTGCAGTAGGCACAACAACGGTAAGAACCCTTGAAACGGCATACCAAAAATTTGGATGTATAAAACCTTGCCATGAGCATTCGGAATTATTCATTTACCCTCCTTATAAGTTTAAAGTTATAGATAATTTAATAACAAATTTTCACTTACCAAAATCAACACTTTTGATGTTAGTTAGTGCATTAGCAGGGAAAGATTTTATATTCAAAGCTTACAAAGAAGCGATTGAAAACAAATATCGCTTTTTTTCATACGGCGATTGTATGTATATTTGCTAAAATTCGCACAACAAATAGTGTGTTTAATAATAGCATGCTCTATTCGCAACAATACGCTCAATCTTCTTTGTCCACATTGCGCTAAGTAGTAATTAATATTAATTTATATTTTGACATTCCTCAAAAAATCATTAATTCAAATGATATACAACCAAATTCATCAGTGTAAAATATAATTGTAAGATTAGGTAGAAAAATTTATCAGAGGGAAACAATGTTCTCACAGTTTATTCAAAATTTATTAAATTCAGGTGGGCAAGCCCAAGCAATGCAAAGATATGCTCAGCTAAGTAATAGAGTAAATGCTCCGACCCAAGAAGCACAAAATCCGCTTGATACAATTTATCCGAATAACAGCAAAATAAATTCCCCATCTTTTGAAAAAGTTTTGCAATCTAGTACAAAATCCAATTTTGGAACTCTTTTATTAGACCCACAACTAAAAAGCGTTAATGCAAGCATAATAAAAGAATCCCCACAAGTCAGCTTGAATAGAGCACTTGAAGAAGCTGCGGCATTGCAATCAAACATAACAACACCTAAAACTTCTACAAAATCTCAAGTTTTGAACGTTGTTAACCAAATTTCTAAAAAATATAATGTTGATGAAAAACTTGTCCAAGCATTAATTAAGCAAGAATCAGGATTTAACCCCAAAGCGAGATCAAAAGCGGGAGCAATGGGTTTAATGCAATTAATGCCATCTACTGCTAAAAACCTTGGAGTACAAGACCCTTATAATATGGTGCAAAATGTGGAAGGTGGAGTAAAATACCTAAAATCAATGTTAAATAAATATAACGGGAACGTAATTTTAGCACTTGCGGCTTACAATGCAGGTCCAAACGCTGTGGATAAATATTCCGGCGTTCCACCTTACAAAGAAACACAAAATTACGTAAAAAGCATTTTGGCTAATTATCTATAACGTAAGACTGATAGTTATTTTAAGTATTCTTGCCCACTTAATTTGTTTTTGCTACAATAATTGTAAAATAGGAAAGGTAGCAAATGAAATTTTCATCATCTTTTAAGGTTGGGCTTTTAACATTATTAGCATTAGCATTGTTAATTGGAGTTGTATTCAAAGTAAAGGGAAGGACTTTTTCTTCTGCAGACCGAGTTGAAATACAATTCAAAGATGTGAACGGCATGCGCCCCGGAGCTGGTGTTCAAATGATGGGATTAAGAGTCGGACAAGTTGAAGAAATTACTCCGGTAATTGATGGAGAAAACAGCTATGTTAAGGTTAAATTTGTAATTACAGACCCTAATGTAGAAATTCCCAAAGCTTCTACTTTTTCTATACAACAATCCGGTTTGATTGGCGAACTTTTCTTGGAAATTACCCCTCCTAAGATTAGAACAGTTTACATTCCAATGTTAAATAAAGATATTCTTTATAAAGATGATAATGTTCAAATGAAACTGGACAAAGAATATTATGACGTTGGGAAAATCAAAAATATTGAAGTTGTATCAAAAGACATCGTCCCATATTCTGTAAAAGACAGAATCAAAACAAATTACGCATACAAAATTGATTATGTTATAAACCTTCCAGGACTTATTTTACCAGAATTTTTGAAAGGAAAAGTTGTTAGAGAGCAAGGTACAAATAAACTTCTGATTTCTACTCTTGATGATATTACATTACCTTATCCAAAACAAACTTCACCATATACAATAGTAGAGCCTATGAGAATAGCAGACTTTATGGATTGGCAATATCGAGCAGCTGAATCATTAACTGAAACAAATAAAAAGATTAACGATTTGTTGTCAGACCAAGTTATCGCAGAGTTGAAAATGTCAGTTCAAAATATTAATTCGTTGACCGGTCAAACAAGTATTACAATGAGCAAACTTAACGGACTTATTGATGATTCAAGCAGTGATTTAAAACAACTTATGAATATGATGGACAAAGCAACTACAGACTTCAACATGCTTTCATACAATATCAATAATATTATTGGCGACCCTAAGTTCAAGACTACCGTAATGTCTACAGCTGATTCTGTTGACAAGCTATCTCAAAACCTAAATAAAATCATAGGCAACGAAAAAGAAGCTCAACAAATGGCTGAAGATTTACGAGCAATCACACATAATGTTAATGAAATCAGCGGTTACGTAAATTCATTAACGAAAGACGATCAACTAAAAAAAGACTTAAATAGAGCCGTCGCAAATGTAAATACAGCAATGACAGATATTTCTACAACTCTAAACACAGTTAACAAGCTAACTCCAGATAAGAAAACAGAATTACAATCTATCATTGAA
>CABQIM010000082.1 GCA_902464375.1 uncultured bacterium
AACATATTCCATGCCTTTGAGGTATAATAAAATCATTAAATTTATTAAGATAAAAAGGAATTAATTATGCTTAAAGGAAATGAAATTAGAAAATTATACTTAGATTATTTCAAGAACAAGCACCAACACACCATTGTTGAAAGTTCAAGTCTTGTTCCTGACAATCCGACTGTTTTATTAACAACAGCCGGCATGTTGCAGTTCTTACCTATATTTTTAGGTATCCAAAAATCACCATATGACCCTGCTAGAGCTACTTCTTGCCAAAAATGTGCAAGAGCAGGCGGTAAAGATTCTGATATTGAAAATGTTGGAAGGACTCCACGTCACCACACTTTCTTTGAAATGTTAGGTAACTTTTCATTTGGTGACTATTATAAGAAAGAAGTTATTCCTTGGGCTTGGGAATTTGTAACAGAAGTCCTTAAGTTAGACAAAGATAGACTTTGGATAACTATTTATGAAACAGATGACGAAGCTTATGAAATCTGGAGAAGTATTGGTGTTCCGGATGAACGTATCAAAAGAAAAGGTAAAAAAGATAATTTCTGGGGCCCTCCTGGGGCATCAGGTTCTTGCGGTCCTTGTTCTGAAATCCACTACGACTTAGGTGAACAATACAAATGTGACGATCCTCGCGGATGTGGAATTGACACTTGTGAATGCGACAGATGGGTTGAAATCTGGAACCTTGTATTCACAGAGCTTTATCAAGATGAAGAAGGAAATCAATCTCCACTAGAACACAAAAACGTTGATACCGGCATGGGATTAGAACGTATTGCAATGGTTTGCCAAGGTGTAGCTTCTACATTTGAAACAGATTTATTAAGACCAATTTTGGACAAAGTTTCTGAAATGAGTGGAGTAGCTTACAAACAATCAGAAAAAACTGACGTTTCTTTGAGAATCATTACAGACCACGCAAGATGCGTAAGCTTTTTGATTTCTGATGGCGTAATTCCAGGAAATGAAGGCAGAAGCTATGTTTTAAGAATGATTCTAAGACGTGCACTTCGCCACGGTAAAATTTTAGGTATGGAATTGCCATTCTTATACAAACTTGTTGACGTTGTTGTCGATAATTATGGTGAAGCTTATCCTGATTTGGTTAAAAACAAAGCTAAAATTATTGATGTTATCAAAAAAGAAGAAGAAAGATTCGCTAAAACTCTTGATAGAGGATATAAAATGCTTGAAGAATTTATTTCCGAAAAGAAAGATATTGATGGCGAAAGTGCTTTCAAACTTTATGATACTTATGGCTTCCCATTTGAATTAACAAAAGAAATTGCTGAAGAAAACAAACTTGCAATTGACGAAGAAGGTTTCAAAAAAGCAATGCAAGAACAAAAAGACAGAGCAAAAGCTGCTGCTGAAAAGATTTCTGTAACAGGCGATATGAAATATGCAAAAATTGAGGACGAAGTTGGTTCAACTGAATTCGTCGGATATCTTGTTGATTGCTGCGAAGCTAAAATCCTTGCAACTATTGAAGGCGAAGGATACACAGATATCGTTCTTGACAGAACTCCATTCTACGCAGAATGCGGTGGTCAAGTTGGTGACAGCGGATATATTGTTAACGAAAACTTAAAAGCAGAAGTTTTAACAACTTTCAAGGTTAATCACTTATTCGTTCACAGATGCCAAATCGTAAATGGCGAAGTTAATATCGGTGATTACGTATTTGCTCAAATTGATTCTGCAAGAAGAAATCAAATCAGAGTTCACCATACATCTGCTCACTTGTTACAGGCTGCTTTGATTAAGGTTCTTGGTGACGAAGTTAAGCAAGCAGGTTCTCAAGTTGAAGAAAACAGAATGAGATTTGACTTTTCTTTCTCACGTGCGATGACACCGGCTGAAGTTCAAAAAACAGAAGAAATCATCAACAAATGGATTGGTGAAAAACTTCCGGTTCATACAGATGTTATGGATATTGAAGAAGCAAAATTAACCGGTGCAACAGCATTATTCGGTGAAAAATATGAAGATGTCGTAAGGGTTGTTTCAATAGGAAACGGCTGCTCTAAATTCGCTTGCAAATCTTGTAAAGACAACGGTAGCTGTGCTGCTCAAAACGAAGAAAAAGAAGACGAAACAATCTCAAGAGAATTCTGTGCCGGTACTCACGCATCTAATACCGGAGATTTAAGATTAATTAAAATCGTTTCAGAAGGCGCAATCGCAGCAGGTACAAGAAGAATAGAAGCTGTTGTTGCAGAAGCTGCAATCAATTATTTGAACGCAAAATCAGCTGAAGTCGACAAGCTTGCTTCTAAGTTCAAAGTTCATTTTGATGAAGTTGAACCAAGAATTGAAAAATTGTTGGAAGAAAATAAAGAACTTCAAAAATCATTAGAACAAACTAAGGCAGAAATGGCTAAGAGTAAATTCTCAACATTCATTTCTAAAGCTCAAGATATTGAAGGCGGAAAATTGTTCATTTCTAGGATTGAAAACTTTGATGGCGATGCTGTAAAAGCCGGAATCGAAATGTTAGCTTCAAAATTGGGTGAAAGCATAATTGTTCTTGCAAATGATAGAATGGTTATTGTAAAAGTAAGTGACAGTTTTGTTAAAAAAGGTATCAATGCCGGCAAAATTGTTGGAGAAATTGCAAGAGCAACCGGTGCAAACGGTGGTGGACGTCCAAATTTTGCACAAGGCGGAGTTAAAGACGCTGCTAAGTTAGAAGAAATTCTTACTAAAGTGGAAAATGATTTGAAATAAATTGTAAAAGATATAATAGAAAAAAGGCGAAATGCTTTGCATTTCGCCTTTTAGTTGTATATTTTCGAACCTATACTTCGATTTCACCTTGTCTAAAAACAATTACTTTGCCATCCTTAAAACCGGCAACAGTAGAGGCTTGCCCTTTGGCTTCTTCACCATAGGATGGTATAACTAAATCGACTTGTTCTCCAATGTACTTAACCGCTTCATCATAACTCAATGCAGCAGGTTCTCCGGAAAGATTTGCGCTTGTTGTAGCAAGCACATGCCCATCAATATTTTTACAAATATTTGCAAATGTCGCATTATCAGGAATTCTGACTCCAACTGTCGGCATTCCTGATGTAATATAGTCCGGTGTTTTTTCGGATTTTTCAAGAACCAATGTCAATGCCCCAGGAAAATGCTGTTTTATTAACTTTTGTGCTTCCTTTTCAATGGGTTGTTTTACATATTCTAACAAATTATAAAACTCGTTACTCATCAATATTAGTGGTTTTTTCCCATCTCTATGTTTAATTTCGTAAATTTTCTTTACAGCTTCTTCGTTATCAGGAAGACATCCTATTCCCCAAACTGTATCTGTAACATATGCGATAACACCGCCATTTTTTAAAACTTCATTAATCTTTTCATACATAATTACACCTGCCAATAAATATTATTTTTTAATTATACTAGCAAAAAAAATTTTTATAGTTTATTAATATAATATGAAAATTAATCCGGTAACCATTCAAAGTGCAGAAAAAAGATTTAGTAAATTTTCAAAAGATGCACTATCAACTCCGCAAATGCCAATTAGAAAATTCACTATTGCGCAAAGAAAATGCGAAGCAGATTATCATTCAATAGGAATGATTGAAACTTTGTCAGACAAGTTTGCTGCTTTGGTAGAAAAATTATTAAAAGTAGGCAATTTAGATTTAGCCGGAATTCTTTGCAGCAAGTTGGCGAAATTCAAATTTTTGCCACTGGAAATTAAAGAAAAATATATTAAACAAGGATTTGAAATTGCAGAATTCCAAAATGATAAAATGCACATGATTGCAAGATTAGAAGATTTGCACAGAGAATATGAAAAACAAGGAATTTCAGAAAAATTGCGCAAAGTACTCGTAAGAGAAGAAAGTCTGCTAAAAGAAGTTATTTCTGATTTTGATAGTTCTGTAAATAATTATAGGACAATTGGCGACAAGGATAAAAACAAAGATAAATTTCAAGATTTATTAGCAACAACACAAATTGATTTAGCAAAAGTATTGCTACACCCAGACCCTAAAAAAGCAATGAAAAAACTAAAGAGCGCAATAAATATTCTAAATAACCTTGGTGATACGGATAGATGCAGATTTGCCAAAATGCTGCTTCGAATGGCAAAGGAAAATTTATACGGCGATAATTATCTGGAATTTTAATATTTTGTCTTTTTGTACTATAATCAATAGTGTGTAGAAGAATAAAGGAGAAATTATGGTTCAACAATTTAATACTCCACAGAAAACAAGGCAAGCAGTGATTTTATTTTTAAAGGGTTCTGCAACTCCTATAGTTATGTATTATGAAAATCCGCAAGCAGTTTATGCTGAATTAAAACAACTTATGAAAAGCCCAACTCCGGTTCTTGTAGAAAAAGAACCTATGGGGCCGATTAAGAAACTTTGCTTTGTGTCAACTCAAATCGCAGGACTTGTTTTACAGGAAGAACCATATGCATAAAAAACATAGCAACAATAAAATAGTTGAAATTGAAGACATTGAGCGTGAGCCGGACAAAACTCTTTATTACGAATTTGATGGCAAAATTGAAGAACTGGATGATTGTGAAATTCGTGCAAGTTTGGATATAAAATCTTTGGGTGATTTTATAGAAGTCAAAGGAGAGGTTGAAGGTCAAATTCAATTGGAATGTGATAGGTGTTTGAATAAATATAAATACGATTTTGATTTCGACATTGATGAAACGTATGCAAAGCATTCTCTTTACGACGAATATGGTCAAGAGCTGGAACTCCAGTCAGGACAGTTTGTTACGGATTTAAACGGAGAAAAAGAGATTGACATTTATGACTTATTGTATCAATCTGTAATATTAAATTTACCAAATAAAAAAGTTTGTGGTATAAATTGTAATGAGGGACTATTTGTGTCTGATGAAGAAATGGAAGTTCCTGATAATCGAATGGATGTTTTTAAAAACATCAAGATTGATAAAAAATAATTTTCTACCTATCAACAGAGTCATAAATTGATATTTGAAAATTTTTAATATATAAATAAAACGTTAATACAACTAGAAAGGACACTATAAGAAATGGCAGTACCAAAGAAAAGAACAGGGCACAGTGCTCAAGGTAAAAGAAGATCTAATTGGAAAGCAACAAAACCTGAATTGGCAACTTGTCCAAACTGTGGAGCTAAAGTTTTAACTCACACTGTTTGTACAGCTTGCGGAACATATAAAGGCAAAGTTGTTTCTAAAAAGGCTGAAGGTTTTGTAGAAGAAGCTAAGGCTGAAGAAAAAGAAGTTAAAAAAGCTAAAAAATCAACTAAAAAAGAAGAAGCTCCTGCAGAAGAAGCTAAAGTTGAAGAAAAAGCTGAAGAAACAGAAGAAAAACCTGAAGCATAGTTTTTTAAAAGATTAGGTGCGGTCAGTCCGCACCTGACTTTCTAAAAAGATAAGATTTAAAACGGGATAAAGGGAAGAGTTAAATGACAAGAATAGCTGTAGACGCAATGGGCGGTGATCACGCTCCTTTTGAAATTGTAGCAGGTGCAGTATGGGCTGCGGCAGAATATGGTGTAGCGTTAGAATTAGTCGGTAAGCAAGATAGAATTGAACACTGTCTTGAAGTTATTCAGAAAGAAGGATTCTTATCTGATTGCGGTAAAGCAGGCAGAAAGAGAAGAGTACGTGTAGATGTTAAATCTCTTGACATCAAGATTACTCACGCTTCTGAAATTATCGAGATGGGCGAAGCTCCTGGACAGGCTATTCGTAAAAAGAAAAACTCTTCAATCGTATTAACAGTTAATTCTGTTGCAACAGGAAGTTCTGATGCATTAGTAGCAGCAGGTTCAACTGGTGCAGCTATGGCATCAAGCTTATTTGGGCTTGGCAGAATTCCTGGAATTGATAGACCTGCAATTGCAGTAACACTTCCTACAATGAAAAAACCTATCGTTATTATTGATGGTGGTGCAAACAGCAACTGTACACCTCAAATGCTTAAACAGTTTGCAATTATGGGCATGACTTTTTCTAAGAATGTTCTTGGCATTGACAAACCGCGTGTTGGTGTTTTGAACATCGGTGAAGAAGCTGGAAAGGGTAATGAATTAGCTCAAAATACATACAATTTGTTGGAAGAAGAAAAAGAAAAATTCAACTTCATGGGTAACATTGAAGGTAGAGAATTATTCTTAAATCTTTGTGATGTTGTAGTTTGCGACGGTTTTGTCGGAAACGTTGTATTAAAGGTTACAGAAGGAACTTCTTCATTATTATTCAAGATGATTAAGAGCGAATTCAAATCAGATTTCTTGGGTATGCTAATTGGTATGTTAGCAAAACCTTTCATGAAACGTATTTACGAAAAAATTAATTATGAAGAATTTGGCGGATGTCTGCTTCTTGGCGTTAAAGGTATTACAGTTATTTCTCATGGTAGAAGTAAAGCTTATGCAATCAAAAATGCTGTGAGAGTAGCAAAAGAAGCTGTTGAAACATCTGTTAACAGAAAAATTTCCGAATCAATCGGAGAATAATAAAAAGATTACAAGACTTCGGCGGGAAACCCCTGCCGAAGTTTAATTTATTGAAAAGGGTAAGAGGAGTATACAATAAATGGGAAACAATACAATTCCTTTAAGAATTGCCGGAGTTGGGTATAGTGTGCCTGAAACGGTTATAACAAATGACGATTTAACAAAATTATATGATACATCAGACGAGTGGATTTATACCAGAACCGGTATTAAAGAAAGAAGAGTTGTTTCTGGTGAACAAAATGCAGTAGATTTAGGCTTGGAAGCTTCTCAAAGAGCTTTAGAAAAAGCTAAAATGGCACCGGATGATATTGACATGATTATTGCAGCATCATCTGCTCCACCGGATTTATATCCTGCAATCGCATGCCATATTCAAAACAGATTAGGTATTACTACTCAAATTCCTGCTTTTGATATTACAGCAGCTTGTACAGGTTTAATTTACGGTTTAAGTATCGCAAAGGGATTTATCGCTTCCGGTATGTATAAGAACATTCTTGTTGTCGCAACTGACAACAATTCTCGTTTAGTTGATTGGAACGACAGAGGAACTTCTATCCTATTCGGGGATGGCGCAGGTGCTATGGTAGTAACTGCTTCAGAAGACGGTGTTGACGATATTATTGCAATTGATATTAAAGCTGACGGAAGCCATGGAAGTTTGATTGAATTAGCATTTGATGGTAAAAATTGTCCGCTTGTTGAACAATATGAGCCAAAACCAAAAGGTATTAAAATGAACGGACGCGGAGTTTATACTTTTGTCGCTAAAGTACTTCCACACTACGTAGAAGAGCTTATCACAAAAGCCGGAATGAAAGCTGATGATATTGATTATTTAATACCTCACCAAGCAAATATCAGAATTATTCAAGCTGTTCAAGAGCGTTTGGGATATTCTGATGACAAAGTTGTTACTAATATTAAATATTATGGTAACACTTCTGCTGCTTCAATTCCACTTGCTTTAGCTGAAAGTGTAGAGCAGGGTAATGTAAAACTTGGCTCAACTGCTGTTCTTTGTGGTTTCGGCGCCGGCATGACTTGGGGCGGTGCAATCGTAAGATTGAGAGAAGGAATTTGTTAGGAAGGAGTGAGGTCGTTAAGACGTTAAGACGTTAAGTCGTTAAGTTCATTTTAAATTATTTATAATGAACTTAATGCCTTAAAGACCTAATGACATACGGTTATGTTCTACAAAGACTTAGAAGTTTGGAAAGAATCTATTGATTTAACTATATTAATATATGAAATCACTGATAATTTTCCTGAAAAAGAAAAATATGGTATTATAAATCAAATCAGACGAGCTGTAGTAGCAGTACCATCAAATATTGCAGAAGGAACCGCAAGAATGTCTGATAAAGATACAATGAGGTTTTTGGATATCGCAATAGGCTCTTTAGCAGAACTAGATACACAAATGATAATAGCAGAGAAACTTAATTACTATCAAGATTACGAAAAATTAAAATTAAAAATTGATAAAGTTTTTGCTTTGCTAAGAGGATTTAAAAATTATTTAAGCAAGAATATGAAAAA
>CABQIM010000083.1 GCA_902464375.1 uncultured bacterium
CCCTTATTTCCCCCCCCCATTTAACCCCAAGGAGCCTAACAGTATGAAAGAACAGTTAATTAATATGAAAAGAACAACAAATCCTGCAAGAAATGGATTTATATCATTCAATGATGATGAAATGAGTTTGTATTTAAGAAAAATCAATTCTATTCCTTCATTAACAAGTGAAGAAGAAAAAGAAGTTGCATTAAGAGCAAAAAATGGTGACAAGACTGCAAAAAAAGAATTAGTACAATCTAACTTAAAGCTAGTTTTAACAATTGCAAGAAAAGCAATCCATGTATCTAAAATTCCTATGATAGATTTAATTCAAGAAGGCAATTTAGGTTTGATGGTCGCTGCAGAAAAATTCAATCCCGAATTAGGTTACAGATTCTCTACTTATGCAAGCTGGTGGATTAAACAAGCTATGTTCAAAGCAATTTCAGAACAATCTTATTGCATGAAGATTCCTGTATACATTCAAGAAACATTGTCTAAATTCTCTAAAGTAAAAAGAGAAATGGAAAGAGCATACAATTGCCAAGTTACAAATAAAGATGTTGCTGAAAAAATGAATATTGAACCAGAAAAAATTGACACATTTTTATCTGCATACTCAACAACTGTATCAATTGAAGGAAGTTTTGACGCTAAAAACGGAAGCGAACTAAATGTTGCTGATGTTCTAGAAGACAAAAATACACAAGTTGAAGATACTATTGAATATGAAGAACTTAAAAAAGAAATTTCTAATGTAGTATCTACATTAAAAGAACGCGAACAAACTGTTATTAAAATGAGATTTGGTTTAGAAAATTGCGTAAAAACTACATTAGAAGACATCGGTAAAATGTACGGCGTTACAAAAGAATGCATCAGACAAACTGAAATGAGAGCTTTAAATAAGCTAAAAGCTAACTGTAAATTAACTTGTTACGCTGATTAGTTTATCAAAATCCGTCTTCATAATACTTTACAAAATAGCAAATTATTGATAATAAATTTGTTTATTAATATAATAGATATAAAGTGTGAAGGTGAATTATGGTAAAAGTCTTAAACATCGGTTCTGCCGGTTTTAAACAGAATTCTTACGGTAATATACAAAGAATTGGTACACAAAATGGTAGAGCAGTATACAGAGTAATTGATTCTGATGGAACTGAAACAGGCAAGTTAAGCGTTCCACAAGAAGAAACTGATAAATTTGAATCAGCTTACAAAGATGTAATGGACGCAGCGCCAAAAATTCAGAAGTTCGTTATGGAGAATTCTTCTGACGAAGATATAAAAAAGCGCAGAAATAAATCAAGATTGATTGTTGGAGCCGGGGGCTTGTTAGGGGCTGCAATACCAATCGCTTTAATAAAAAATTTATCAACCACAAAAAGAGTTCTTTCTACTGTAGGTGGGATTATTGCCGGAATTTCTGCCGGTTTTGCAGCTTCTTTAGCCGCAACTACACCTCCAGGAACTTATAAATTTGCAAAAGCGACTAGAACGTTTGCTAAGTTGGATATTCAACCGATTGAAGAAAATAAATAGAGTCGATTTAACTAACTCAACAATACTCCTTTTCTTGTTAGAGAATGTGATTACATCACACTCACAAGTTAGTAAAGGGGATTAATCCGTAGGGAATAATCTATAATGTATTTACTGCAACCCACTCGCATCTGTAAGGCTCAGCATAGCTTCGCCAACAGCTGCGACCTTCCTAACTAGGGCGGTTGTTCCTTCACTTGTTAGAGAAGAGATATTTCTAAAACTTAATTCTTTCAGCAAACAAAAAAGATGACGCAAATTGCGTCATCTTTTTTGTTAATCGAATTTATCGAAAATCCTATTTGCTTTCTACAACAGCTTGAGCTGCAGCAAGTTTTGCTTGAGGAATTCTGAATGGAGAACAAGAAACATAATCCAAACCAATTCTGTAACAGAATTTAACTGAATCAGGATCGCCACCGTGTTCACCACAAACTCCGCCTTTTAGCGCAGAATTTACTTTCTTACCTTTTTCCATTGCGATTTCCATCAACTGACCAACACCTTTTGTATCAAGTGTTTCAAATGGGTTAGAAGGAAGAATTTTTTGTTCTACATAACGTTTTAGGAATTTACCTTCTGCATCATCTCTAGAATAACCGAATGTCATCTGAGTAAGGTCGTTAGTACCAAATGAGAAGAACTCTGCGTATTCAGCAACTTCATCAGCAGTAAGAGCTGCACGAGGGATTTCAATCATAGTACCGAATTTATAGTCAACCTTGATTCCTTTTTCAAGCATAACGATTTCTGCAACTTTTTCAAGAATTTCTTTAGCTACTTTCAATTCGTTTACATGACCGATTAGAGGAATCATAACCCAAGGTTTTACATCAATACCTTCTTTTTTAGCATCACAAGCTGCTTCAAAGATAGCTCTAACTTGCATTTCGTTGATTTCCGGATAAGTTAAACCTAATCTGCAACCTCTTAGCCCCATCATAGGGTTTGATTCAGACAAGTTTTCAACGATGTGCAACATATTTTCTTTTTCTGCATAGTCTTTGCCTAAAGCTTTAAGTTCAGCAACTTCTGCTATCAAAGTTTCTTTATCAGGCAAGAATTCATGAAGAGGTGGATCTAGAAGTCTTACTGTCATTGGTTTGTCACCAATTTCTTTGAACATTGCGTAGAAGTCAGAATATTGCATTGGAAGAAGTTTATCAAGAGCTTCTCTTCTAGCTTCCGGAGTACCTGCAATAATCATTTTTTGAACCCAAGGAAGTCTATCCGGATCCATGAACATGTGTTCTGTTCTACATAGACCAACACCTTCTGCACCAAACTTCAAAGCATTTTGAATATCTTTTGGAGTATCTGCGTTAGCTTCAACTGTCATTGTTCTGATATCATCTACCCATTTGAAGAATGTTGTAAAGTTTTCATCAATTTGAGCATCAGCAAGTTTTACAGCACCAGCCATAACAATACCTTTGCCACCATCAAGAGAAATAATATCATCTTTGTGGTAAACAGAGCCATCAGCACCCGTTAATGTTTCATTGTTTAAGTCAATTTTCATATCTTCACAACCAGAAACGCAAGGTTTACCCATACCTTTTGCAACAACAGCTGCGTGAGATGTAGCACCGCCTCTTAGTGTTAGAACACCTTGAGAAACAGCCATACCGTGAATATCATCAGGGCAAGTTTCTACACGAACCAAGATAACTTTTTCACCAGCTTCGCCTCTTTGAGCAGCTTCTTCTGTATCAAATACGATTTTACCAACAGCTGCACCTGGAGATGCGTTTACACCGTGTGCAATTTTTGTTGCTTCTTCCATAGCTTTTGTATCAAAGCAAGGAAGCAAGATTTGATTAACTGAATATGGGTCAACCAATTGAATAGCACGTTCCTTAGTAATGATACCTTCTTTACACATATCAACAGCAATTTTAACCGCAGCAGTTGCAGTTCTTTTACCATTACGAGTTTGAAGAATGTATAATTTACCTTTTTCAATTGTGAATTCCATATCTTGAACATCTTTGTAACCAAGTTCAAGTTTTTTAGCAATATCAACATATTGTCTGTACAAGTCAGGCATTTCAGTTTCAAGTTCAGCAATAGGTTTTGGAGTTCTGATACCGGCAACTACGTCTTCGCCTTGAGCGTTAGTCAAGTATTCACCGTAGAATTTATTTTCACCGGTTGCAGGGTTACGAGTGAATGAAACACCTGTAGCACAATCATCACCCATATTACCAAATACCATTGTTTGAACGTTTACTGCAGTACCGAAGTTGTGATCAATCTTGTTCATGTTTCTGTAAGCTACAGCACGAGGAATATTCCAAGAACGGAATACTGCTTCAATAGCTTCTTGAAGTTGTACATAAGGATCTTGTGGGAAATCCTTGCCTGTAACTTCTTTAATAACGTTTTTATAAATAGGAATAAGAGATTTCCAACCTTCTGCTGAAATTTCAGTATCAGATTTAACACCTTCTCTTTCCTTAACTTTTTCAACTTCTGACTCAAAATATTTTTGTCTGTCCATTTCCCAAGCAACTGAACCGAACATTGTTAAAAATCTTCTGTATGAATCGTAGCAGAATCTAGGGTTGTTTGTTAATTTAATCATAGCTTCTACTGTTTCATCATTTAAACCTAGGTTCAAGATAGTTTCCATCATACCAGGCATTGAAACTCTTGCACCGGAACGAACTGATACAAGAAGAGGATTTTGTGTATCACCAAACTTTTTACCGGTTTGACCTTCTACATCCTTCAAAGCTGCCTTAACTTCATCCATCAAACCTTCAGGCATTTTATTACCATTGTTGATGTAATCCATACAAGTTTCTGTTGTAATAGTTAATCCAGGAGGTACAGGTAAACCTAAGTTCGTCATTTCTGCAAGGTTAGCACCTTTACCGCCTAAAAGATTACGCATATCAGCGTTTCCTTCACGGAATAGCCATACTCTTTTTTGAGTCATCTATTTCTCCTTTTCATATATCTAGTAATACGCTCTAAATAAAAAACTATTTTAGTATATAAATTTTAACATGAAGTAAACTTTATGTATATAAAATGTGTGTTAACATTTGTAACAATGATTTTTAAGCAATGGCAATTTCTGGAGAGAATTTGTTTTTATAATTAGCGTAGAAGTGTAGCATAAATGGAGGTTTTATTGTATGGCAGGAATTAATCCAACAGACACAGGTGTTCAACAACCGGCATTTAGAGGTATTAAAAATACTTTAAATAAATTGGGAAAAAACAAAAAAATGACAGCTCAAATGGAACAAATAGCAGGTTTAACTTGCGCAAATCAGGTTAAAAATCCTGCGGTATTAAAAGAAATCGTTTTAAAAGAAACTGCATTAGGTCACAATGATTTTGTAAAAGGTTTGTTATCAAGCGAAGCAGCTAAGAATCTTTATAAAAAGTAATTGAAATGATTCGGTGGGGAAAACGATAGCGTCCCCACCGAATTTTTATATTTTTTTTGATGTAAAATAACCATATGGCTTTGATTGAAATAAAAAATATTGTGAAAACATATTTTACAGAAGATGAGAGTTTCAATGCTCTAAATGGAGTTTCTTTTTCTGTGGGAAAAGGTGAATTTGTTGCAATTATGGGAACATCCGGTTCCGGAAAATCAACCTGTATGAATACTTTAGGGACACTAGATAGACCAACTAGCGGAAGTTACCACCTTGACGGAGTTGACGTATTTTCGCTTAATCAAGAAGAGCTGTCAGAAATCCGTAATCGAAAAATAGGATTTGTATTTCAAGGTTTTAATCTAATTTCCAGAACTTCTGCATTAGAGAATGTTGAACTCCCAATGATTTACAAAGGTATTCCGGAAGAAGAAAGGCACAGAAGAGCAAAAGAAGCACTGGAAATTGTTGGGTTAAAAAATCGTGAAAGCCACATGCCAAACCAAATGTCAGGCGGTCAACAGCAAAGAGTTGCTATCGCAAGAGCTTTAGTTAACGATGCTCCGTTGATTTTAGCCGATGAACCAACCGGAAACCTTGATACAAAAACCAGTATAGAGGTAATGGAGTTTTTTGTTCGTTTAAACAAAGGTTTTAACGGTAAAGAAGGCAAAACTATTGTCCTCGTAACTCACGAGCCTGATATTGCAGAATATTGTTCAAGAATAATCAGGTTTAAAGATGGAAACATTGTTTCTGATTTACCTAAAGACGAGTGGATGAAAATTAGAAATAGAGAAACTTAATTAGAAACAAAATACAAGATTAACAAAAATGTCGCTTTGTATAGCAATACAAAGCGACATTTTTGTTAAAATTTGTTTTACGCTACCAACATAAAACCATAGTCTTTAGCATCTCTGTGTGCCAAGCCGACTCCGTCCTGACCTAGTGAAATTTTATTTCCGCTTTCATCATTTACGTAGCCTACTTGTCCTGGGATTGAAATACCTGTTGTAGGTTCAATCGAAGTTGCAGGAGATACCTTTGGTCCAACAGTCAATCCTCCGAATGGGATTTTTCCGCCTTGACCATAGAGTCCGTATTGATAGTTTTGTTCTAATCCTGGTACGCCACCCATAATCATGTCCTCTATAACTGTACATATATATTAACGTTTCAAAATTTCTAAAATTGCTAAATATATAAAAATCTTTACAAATGTTAACAAAAATACTATAATCGCTTTATGAAAACGATTGGAATAATTGCACTATCAGGTGCTATAGATAAAGAAAAACTCAATTTTGCGACAGATAATTTAAAAAAACTTGGTTTCAACATCAAATTATCAAAAAATATCTTTGATACTAATAGATATTTAGCAGGTAACGATAATGATAAAGTTGAAGAACTGAAAAAGTTCTTTTTAGACCCCAAAATTGATATAATTATGACTGCAAGAGGCGGTTACGGTGCAATTCGTTTGATTGATAAAATTGACTATAATATCCTAAAAAATCATCCTAAAATATTTACAGGTTTTTCTGATGTTACAGCACTTTTGCTAATGATATACAAGAAAACCGGCATGGTGACTTATCATGGGCTAATGGCAACTCCTGATTTTGGATTTGATTGTGAGATTGACGAATTCTCGTTTCAAAATTTTCAAGCTGCCATAAATGATGAAGAATTAAATTTTGAAGGAAATAAAATTTACAGAGATGGGGCGGCTGAAGGTATAATTTGGGGCGGCAATCTTGCGACAATAGTATCACTTTGCGGAACTGATTTTATTCCGAACGAGGATTTTATATTTTTTGCAGAAGATTTGAATGAGCCGGTTTATAAAATAGATAAAATGTTTACACAACTATTTAACATAAAAGAGTTTAAAAAACATTGCAAAGGTATTGTGTTAGGCGATTTTCTTGATTGTGGTAACGAAAAATGGCTAGAAGAATTTTTCTTTGAACTTTCAGAAATTCATAAAATACCAATCATTGGCGGATTTAAAATTACACATAATAGGAAGAAAATAACAATCCCTATTGGTAAAAAAGCAATTTTAAGCGGAGCAAATTTAAAAATAGAAAAATAAAAACCGTACCTCTGCCTATCGAAACACAGTCAAATTGATTTTGCTTGTAGAACCTACTTCTTAAAAGTATAACACCCGCAAGGTTTACCTTAGTGCTGCTATGTTTCCATCCTGACACGGTTCGATATCTTGCGCCATCATATTTTAAGCTATCAACAATCCTATAAACATAGGCAATTTTTCTGTACCCCTCACAGCAGGCTCTGCACCTCGCATAAGCGTTCGAGTCGAGAGATCCGCCAAGTCCCCGTGGAGTACGGCTCTCTTAATTTAGCATAAAAGAAATGGAAATACAAGTTAATGGTGTGTATTTAAGAACTCTTCTCCTAACATTATTGGCTTTATATTTAATTATAAGTTTAGCAACTGGATTGCTTCGCTCACGCTCGCAAAGACAAAAAGTGCGCTTACTAGTTAGTTTATAAGTGTTTAATAAAAAAGAGAGGCGCGGTGAAAAATTCACCGCGCCTCTTCTTGTTTAAACAACTTTATTATTTATACAAAGGTGCAAGTTTCTTTTCCTGTTGAGGAATTGTACCTTCTGTAATTGACTGATAAACTCTATAATCAATTTCTGGGAAGCAGTTATCAATGCTTTCGATTTCTGAAAGTTTTGTTTCATCGATATTACCGGCTTCTATCATATCAGCAATCAAGCTAAATCTATCAACGTGTTCATTGAATCTATCAGTTGCATAATCTTTAGCCTGCCATGTTGTAATCAAGAACGGCCAATCTGAACTTTG
>CABQIM010000084.1 GCA_902464375.1 uncultured bacterium
ACCTACCCCATGTATTACGGCAGGTTGAGAAGAAAACTTTAGGGTTTTATGGAAGTTTGTTACAAAAGTTCACAGTTAGAAGAGTTGAAAGTTGAAAGTTGTTTTAGGAATTGTAAGTTGTGTTCAACATTTGTCATTGAACACAACAAAACAAACTCATTTTCTTACAAAACTTAACTTTGGTAGCAAAAAATATTTTTTTTGAGTATTATGTTAAAAGTATCAATCAAAGGGAAATGAATAGTGGCAAAAAAATTAAAGCAAGAAAAATATTTAAACCAAGAAGTTAAAAATCAAAATTCAGTAAAAATAAAAGCTCCAATTGTTGAAGCATTGAAAACGGCTTATGAAAATCCGACTTATCAATTTCATATTCCGGGGCATACAAAAGGGAAGGCAATTTTTAAGGATTTTAGAAAACTTATTGGTGAAAAAGCTTTAAATGTTGATACTACAGATGAATTTGATAATTTGGGAACATTACATCCTGCAACCGGCCCGATAAAAGAAGCACAAGAGCTTGCAGCAGAAGCTTTCGGTGCGAAGAAAACATTCTTTTTGCTTAACGGTTCAACAGCAGGAAACTTAGCTTTAGCAATGGCTTTAACAAAAAAAGGCGATAAAGTTATTGTGAACAGAAATTGTCACCGTTCAGTATTGACAGGTATGATTATATCTGGAGCTGAACCTATTTGGATTTGTCCAAACAGAATTGAAGATTGGTCAATTTGGGGAAATACTGATGCAGCTCAAATAGAAGAATTAATTAATAAAAATCCTGATGTATCTATGGTTTGGATTACAAACCCGACTTATGAGGGTGTTGTATCTGACATTAAAGCTATTAGTATAGTTTGTAAAAAACACAATATTCCGCTTATTGTTGACGAAGCTCATGGATGTTTGTGGAATTTTAATAAGCATTTACCGGAAACAGCTTTAAAGCTTGGAGCAGACGCTGTTGTGCATTCTTTACATAAAACAGGTGGAAGTATGAGTCAAAGCTCAATGCTCCATATTGCAAAAGATTCTTGCTTAAATGTTGAAGCAGTAGAAAAAGCTTTAAAATTGTTGCATACAACCAGCCCATCTTTAATGTTATTAGCGAGTTTAGATGCAGCTAGAGCAAATTTACAATCTAAAAACGGACAAATTTTACTTGAAAGAGCTGTTAAAAATGCAAAGTATTTAAGAACAAGGCTTGATTCAATCCAAGGTTTGCATCAATTAAAAGGTGATTTTGGGTATAAGACTGATGTAACAAAAGTGTTTATCAGAATTGACGGCTTGTCAGGAAAAAGGCTTGAATCCATTTTGGAAATAGATTTCGGCATTGAAGTTGAATCTGCTTCTGATATAGGAGTTTTAATACTTTGTAATATTGGTAACAAGCATTCTGATTTTAAGTATTTGGCTGATTGCTTAGAAAAAATCGCAGCAACAAATTACCAAGATATTTATTATTTAGAAAAACGTAAACATATGCCAATGCTAGAACCTCAAATTAAGATGAGTTTGAGAGAAGCTTTTTATGCTGAAAAAGAAACTATTTCAAAATCAGAAGCAATTGGAAGAATTTCTGCAGAAGTTGTTGCGGAATGCCCTCCGGGGATTTCAATTTTACTTCCAGGGGAATTGATTACAGAAGAACATTTGCCATATTTGAATGACTACGAAACATTAGAAGTTGTAAAGTAATATTGATTTAGAGAAGAGTTGGCTTTATAGAAAAGGAGTAACGATGAAAGTACAAAATATACAAAGCCAAAATACAAATTTTGCAGGGCTGTATATGCCTAAAAAACTCAAATTTAACACTCTAAGTTTAGAGAAAAATGTTCTAAAGCAAGAGGATGTTTTAGCAAATAAATCTATAAAAGATGCCTCTGATAAATTTGATGTCGTTATCAAAAAAAATAAGTTAAAAAATAGAAGATATTTAATGGAGAATGAGGTTGCAAAAATCTTTGTAGGTGGAAGCGGTCTGGGCGTTATGGCAGGTCTTGGTGTTGCATTTTTAGAAGGAGTTACTAACCCAGGAGTGTTTATGACTGCGGGATTCTTTGGTGGCATGTTGGGTTTAAACTTAAGCTGGTTGTCTGCAAATTTGATGGATGATTACAAGTTAACACCAAAAAATCACGAATATATTCTTCAGGTTGGAGAAAATTATAATGAAAAAGCTGAAAAATTTGAGGGTAAAGTTCTAAAAGAACAGCATATTAAAAAAGCAGACGAAATTGAGAGAATAAATGTTTCTAAATAGGATGGTAATCATATGAAAATAAATAGCAATAATACAAATTTTGGTGCAAAATTCTACCATTACCCGCATGCTTACACCAACCCTGAAATTGCAAAAGGTTTTGAAGAAGCAACAAAAGAATATCCGGATTATATTTTATTGCAAGATAACATTTCATATTTTGGCGAAGACCAGTTTTATCTACTAAAAGGTAAAGATGTTACAATTTTCGATACAATGTCCTTAACAAATCGAAGAAGATATTTAACGAACAACGATATTGTAGACAAGCTGGTAGAACTTTTTCACAAAATGCTAGGAAATAAAGTGAAGTAATGGGAAGAAAAAAATACCAAAATAAGACTGTTCATTTTATAATTACTTTTTTGCTCATGGCTACTGGGATTTATTATTTTGGCTTGAGTTATGTTCCTAAAAAACTTTATGAAACTCAAACAATGAAACCTAATCAAGTTGAAGCATATTATCAGAATGAGTGGTGTACTCCGGATTTTGGGCGCAAAGAAGTTATATTGTGGGATATGACAAGAGTCGATTGTATGACAAAAGACTATGCAATAGAATTTGATTTTGCTAAAAAATGGGCGGAATCAATAGGGCAAGCACTTTATTATTCAAAACTTACCGGCAAAGCTCCTGCCGTTGTTTTGATTTTAACCAATCCAACAGACTATAGATACGCAAAACGCATAGAACGTTTGGATAATGGAATAAAATTGTTTTTGATAAAAGCGTACTAAATAAAATAAGAATTTTAATAAAAACGCTCACTTTGAAAAAGTGAGCGTTTTATAAAATCAATAATTACATTTACTAAATTCTATCAAATCCGGTATATTTTCTTAAAACTTCCGGAATAATAATAGTTCCGTCTTCTTGTTGGAAGTTTTCTACAATTGCGGCAAATGTTCTGCCAACTGCCAAACCGGAACCGTTGATTGTGTGGACAAATCTAATTTGTCCGTCTTTTGTTCTATATCTTGTGTTGCTTCTTCTTGCTTGGAAATCTCCGTAATTTGAACAGCTTGAAATTTCTTTGTAAGTATTATAAGAAGGCAACCAAACTTCTAAGTCAAAACATTTATTTGCACTAAATCCGATATCAGCAGAACATAGAGCTACTCTTCTGTATGGCAAACCTAGTTTTTCCAAACAAATTTCAGCGTCACGAGTTAATTTTTCGTGTTCTTCTGGACTTGATTCCGGAGTTGTTAATTTTACCATTTCAACTTTGTTGAATTGGTGCACTCTGATTAAACCTCTCGTATCTTTTCCTGCAGAACCTGCTTCACGTCTAAAACAAGGGGTGTAAGCTGTCATATATTTAGGCAAATCTTCTTCGCTTAGAATTTCGCCGGAATATATATTTGTAACAGGGACTTCTGCAGTCGGAATTAAGTACAAATCTTCGTCTACACATTTATACATATCTTCAGCAAACTTAGGTAATTGACCTGTACCTGTCATAGTTGCAGCATTTGCCATAAATGGAGGTAGGATTTCTTCGTATCCGTGTTCTTCTGTATGCAAATCTAAGAAAAATTGGATAATTGCACGTTCTAATCTCGCACCTTTTCCTCTATATAATGTGAATCTTGATTGAGAAATTTTTACACCACGTTCAAAATCAACAAGATTTTTTTCTTCGCAAATATCCCAGTGAGCTTTTGGTTCAAAATTAAACTTAGTAGGTTCGCCCCAAAATTTAACAGGAACATTATCATCCTCAGATTCACCAATTGGTGTTGATTCATCCGGAGTATTAGGAGTTCTAAGTAACATATCTCTTTGAATTGAATCAAGTTCAACTTGTTTTTCTTCCAAAGCTTTAACTTCGTCACCTAATTTACGTACTTCTTCTTGAATAGCATCTGTATTTTCGCCATTCTTTTTCATCATACCGATTTTTTGTGATTCAGATTTTCTTTTAGCTCTAAGTTCATCTGCTTGAGCTTGAACTTTTCTTCTGTCTGCATCAATTGCAATGATTGTATCAATTGATAATTCAGGATTTCTTCTTTTTAAAAGTTCATTAATTTTTTCAGGATTTTCTCTAATCAATTTGATGTCTAACATAATATTCCCTCTTATTTTTCTTAAAATCTATACGTTTAGTTTATCACAAATAGATTTTTGCAATCAATAGAAGTAAATATTATATTATCTCTTTTATTGCCTTATGCAAAAATTTAGGTAAATCAGACGCTAAAACTGAATATTCACTTAATTCTTCAGATGCTATTTCTCCTGTTCTGGAGTGCAAATATACACCTAACTTTGCGGCTTCAAACAAATCCATTTTTTGAGCAAGAAGTCCTGCTATAATTCCAGCTAAAACATCGCCTGAACCGGCTTTTGCTAGCGCAGAATTTCCATGTTGGTTAATAAATATTTTTTCTCCTTCACAAATAATTGTTCTGTGTGTTTTTAAAACCGCAACACAATTATATTTTTTTGATAATTTCTTAGCTGCACCTTCTAAATCAGAAAGTATCTCTTCTAGTTCACATCCTAAAAGTCTTGATGCTTCTAAAGGATGTGGCGTTATAATTAAATTTTGCGGTAATTTAATATTAGTTTTAGCTAATATATTTAAACCATCTGCGTCAATTACAACCGGAATAGTTTCTTTTTGTAACAGCTTGATTGTATCCTTAAAAAGCTTTCTGGAAGCTGCTTGCAAGCCCAAACCACAGCCAATAAGAATCGTCGAATACTGCTTAATATTTCTTAAACCTTCGCTTCTTGAAAGATAAACAGCTTCCGGTAAAAGTGTAGAAACGGAGCGGATAATATCTTTTTCGCTGGCAAGAGCTGCAAACCCAGCACCGGTTTTAAGTATAGAAACTGTTGATAAGTATGCTGCACCAATATAATTTTTTGAACCGGCAAAATTAAGGACTTTTCCAAAAGTTCCTTTATTAGAATTTTGCTTTCTTGTTGGCATTAGATATTCTTGCATTACATTCCTATTTGTCGGATTATTTCGTACGTTACGATTGCAACGGAATTAGAAAGGTTCAAACTTCTTTGTCCTTCCATCATTGGAATTGTAATCGCACTTTCTTGTGTTACATATTCTTGCGGAAGTCCTCTTGATTCCGGACCAAAGACAATAAAATCACCTTCTTGGAATTTATAATCAGTGTATTTCCTTTTTGATTTTGTTGTTAGGTAAAAGAATCTACTGTTAGGAAATTCTTTATACAATTCTTCCATAGATTCGATTCTGTGTAAATCGACACTTGACCAATAATCCATGCCTGCTCTTTTTGTATACTTATCCGTAAGTGCAAACCCCAGTTTGCCCACAAGATAAAGTGAAGCACCGGTGCAAGCGCATAGTCGTGCAATATTTCCTGTGTTTTGTGGAATTTCCGGTTCGTATAAAACTATGTTTATTTTAGCCATGTGATAGAAGTCCTCATTAAAACTTAAAAGATGCCCCTTGCGGGCTAGCCCCCATCCGAATTTCTCAATTTCGAGCGTAGCTTTTAATTGGAAACTTTACCCTCCCCTGTGGAGAGGGTGCCTACTACTTTTTGTCTTCAAACAAATATTTAGCTTCGATTACAACCGGCAAGCCTCTTACTACGCAAAATATGATAGCGAAAACTGCTGCCCAGAAGCCTATAGCCCAAATGATTTCTCTATGAGGACATACAGGAATTTTTGCAGCAATGATAAGAATAAATGCCAAAACTTTTGCTACAGCATAGCTTATTCTCATAAATTTAGAGCCAGTTATAAATTTGCAAATCGGATTTACTTGCATACCAAAAGGTGTTAAACCGTGTTCCATCGCAGCGCTTCTTATTGTGTCTGTAATAAAACCTCTTGTGATTGCAATAAGCGGAAACAAAATGTTTAACCATCCCATTACTGCAAATAAAATCCAGTAAGTGTTTTCAACAATTCTGTCTCCCATAATATCTAATAATGCACCGAACTTTGATTCCTCGTGGAATTTTCTTGCAACATAACCATCTACTCCATCTAAAGCGAATGCAATAATTGTTAAAGCCAATGCCCATACGTATGCTGCTGTATTACCTTGGAATGCGTATATTAGATATACCGCTGCAAACATTACGAAAATTCTAAAAATTGAAATAAAATTTGCCATTTAAAATCCTTCCTAAACTTTCATTCTTGAAAGTGCAAAATCTTTCTTGTTAAGATCTTCTACTTTTGAACCTAGCATTATTTTTTCAGCTTCCTCAAGAACGCTAACAACTGCGTATCCGTTAGCACCGTCAGAACGAGCCTTTTGACCGGATGCACAACAATTTACGAAGTGTTGACAAGCTAATTTTAAAGGTTCAATTTCAAGATAATCAAGTGCAAAATTCTGTGTATTTGCAGGCTTAAAGTTGTCATAAACTTTTAACTTATCCGTAGGTGCTGTGTCATCAAATATTGCAGTAGCTTTTGTTCCTCTAACAAGAAGAGTTACGTGTTTTTGAGGTGTAATCCAGCTATCTGAAATGTGAGCAATCATTCCGCCTTCAAACTCAACACCAATGTGTGTAATATCCATAATATTATTTCTATCAGAAGAACAACCGATTGCAGAAATAACTTTAACTGGGCTTTTGCCTGTAACGTAAGCAATCATTGAAACATCGTGTGGTGCTAAATCCCACATAACACTTCTATCGTTCTTATGATAATTAACATTAAGTCTGTCGCTTTGTGCGTAAACCAATTCGCCCAAAACTCCATCTTCAATAAGCATTTTAAGTCTGTTTACAGCTGGGTGATAAAGAAGAAGGTGATCTACCATTAAGACAAGTCCTTTTTCTTCAGCAAGTTCTGTTAAAACTTTAGCTTCTTCAGCTACTGTAGAAATCGGTTTTTCTACATAAACATTTTTACCGGCTTCAAGCATTGCTTTAACTATCTTGAAGTGTGTGTGGCTAGGAGTCACAACTGCAACTCCGGTAATTTCTTTATTATTGATAATATCGTTAAAATCTTTGGTTACTTTCACTCCAGGAAATTGTTCCTGAACAGATTTAAGCGACTCATCATCTAAATCGCAAACCATTTCAAGGGCATTAAGGTTGTAAAAATTGCGGACAATATTTTTGCCCCACATCCCCATGCCTATAACTGCTATTTTTTGTTCTTTCATACTTTTCTCCCTTGATTAAAATTATAGTACAAGCCAATTTTTACGTAAAGGGGCATTGATAAATTAAAAATTAAAAATGAAAAGTTATATTTTGAACGATTGCAAAGTTGTCATTCAATTATAAATCACCAACATGTCGAATAGCATAACAACTTTAATCGGAGTTAAATATAATTATTAAATCTTTTTCATACTTCCAGTTATTCTTAATTCCAAGAGCCGATTAGGCTCTTTTTTTTCTCC
>CABQIM010000085.1 GCA_902464375.1 uncultured bacterium
CTATTCTATTTAATTCTTCAACAGGAAGTGGCTCCCATTTTGCAATGTTATTCCAAGCATGTGTCTCAGCTAGTTTACATAAATCATTATTTAATTCATGATTTCCTTCTTTTCTTGCAAATAATTTTTCTGGAAAGAAGCCCAGATTTGGAAGCATTTCTAGCAATTTATTTTGAAGTTTATGTATTACATCTTCTTTTGTAGGAAGTGGAGTTAAAGGAGTTGTTTTTAATTTTGAAGGGAAGTTCGTACGTCCTTTAAAACTATCTAAATACAAAGCCATTGTATCAGCACCAATACTTTGTGGTGCTGATGGCTTTTCTAACAGTATTCGTTCTTCTAATGAAACATCTCCCTGTGCATTTAGCCAAGGTGCATTTAATTTATAGTTAGTGGAGATGATTTTAGGACAAGCCGGTACGCCAAAACCAATACAGTCTCTTCCAACATAATTAACAAATCCATATTCTTTAGATGGGTAATTTAGAGCTTTATCCATACCTTTGCAAAATTTATCAACAACCAAAAAATCTTCTTTGCTATTGCGATATAATAATTGATTAGCATACTCAAAAGCTTTGCGTGTTGCGTCTGTTGCAAGAATTCTTGCTCCAAATCCAACATTGTTTTTATGACTATTATACTCTGTATTGATTCTCATACACATCTCCTGTTTATTAGTTATGTTATATTAAAACACATAAAATTTTTTTTTGCGACGTTAAATAATTGTTAAAAATTGGATAGTAAAAATGATTTTTTTTATAATAGAAAGTTTAGGTCGCTCTCAAAATGGCAGGTTCGAACTCACTAAAAATCAATTAGGCACTAAAAAAGAGCCTCTTAATAAGGCTCTTAATTTAAATGGCGGGAACGACGAGGCTCGAACTCGCGACCTCATGCGTGACAGGCATGCGCTCTAACCAGACTGAGCTACGCTCCCATATCCAATTGTCATTTGTCCTACAGATTCCGGTTACCCTCTCGGTTTCCTGAACCGCTTCGACATAAATTAATATAACCTGCTGAAAAAAAAAATGCAAGAGGAAATTTTAAAAAAGTTTCTATTCTTCTAAATCTAAAGAAAAATCTATTATCTTCAAACAATCATTTATGTTAAAATAACAACATTGAACTTTTATTTTTAAAAATCGTTCAATAATAAAGGAGATATGAATTTATGAAAAAAAGCTTTGTTTTTACGCTATTAACTTTCTTACTAGCAACAATTACGCAAGTTTATGCAATTGGTATTGCATATCGTATTCACAATGACCAAGGTGAAAGAGTTGGAACTTGTAAACGTGGCGAAGCGAACAATGTATATTACCTTTATGATATGAATGGCAGAATTGTTGAAAATCCAGCCAAATTCATGAACCAAGATCCAAGTGAATGTTATTTATTTGACGTTGACGGTCTCGCTATCGGCAAATGCACATCAACCAGAGTTATTATGTGGGGACGCGCAATTCAACCATAATCTTTTTGTTATAATTCTTTCTTCAAATTAATTTTTTGCAAAAATATAATTTGCTAAGCGCTGTATTTATAGTATAATTTAGGCAAAAGAAGAAAGGAAACTTTTTATGACAAATTTATCACCATTACAAATCGAAAGATTAAAATACCAGCCAAAGCTTCCTGCTTCATTGGCAAATGGTATTAATCACCTTATTTCTCAAGAAGGTTCTGCAACAGAATCAGTTGCTAACCAAGAAGAAATCAAGGCTTTATTCAAAAATACTTACGGAAAACCAACTGTAACTTTCCAAACTTCAACTGAATCTAATCACAGCGAAGTTAGAAATGTTGGTGTTATCCTATCAGGCGGTCAAGCTCCTGGTGGACATAACGTTATCGCAGGTCTTTATGACGCTTTAAAACAAGCGAACTCTGCTAACAATCTTTATGGTTTCTTAGGTGGACCAAGCGGTATTATTGAAGGTAAATATGTTGAATTCAACGATGAATTTATCAACGATTACAGAAATACAGGTGGTTTTGACATCATTGGTTCCGGTAGAACTAAATTAGAAACAGAAGAACAATTCCAATCTGCTTGGGAAGTTTGCAAAAAGCTTAACATCTCTGCTGTTGTAATCATTGGTGGTGATGATTCTAATACAAACGCAGCTTTATTAGCTGAATGGTTCGTTGCTCACAATGCAAACATTCAAGTTATTGGTTGCCCTAAAACAATTGATGGCGACTTGAAGAACGAACAAATCGAAATTTCATTCGGTTTTGATACAGCAACAAAAACTTACGGTGAACTTATCGGTAACATCGAAAGAGATGCTAACTCTGCTAAGAAATATTGGCACTTTGTAAAAATCATGGGTAGAAGCGCTTCTCACGTAGCACTAGAAGCTGCTCTTCAAACTCAGCCAAACATTACTTTGATTTCAGAAGAAGTTGAACAAAAGAAAATGTCATTATCTTCAATCATTGATTATATGACTAATATCGTTGTTAAACGTTCTGAAATGGGTAAAAACTTTGGTATTGCAGTAATTCCTGAAGGTTTAATCGAATTCGTTCCAGAATTAAAGACAATGATTGCTAACTTGAACGACATTATGCCAACATTGGAAAAAGATTCTAAATACACATCAGGTTCTGATGCTGAAAAAATCGCTATCATCGAAAACACTCTATCTAGCGAAAATGCTTCTGTATTCAAATCTTTACCAGCATTAATCAAATCTCAATTATTGATGGATAGAGATCCACACGGCAACGTTCAAGTATCAAAAATTGAAACTGAAAAACTTTTAATCTCTATGATTGAAGAAAAATTAGCAGGATTGAAAAAAGAAGGCAAATACTCCGGTAAATTCTCTACTCAATCACACTTCTTCGGTTATGAAGGACGTTGTGCATTCCCTTCTAACTTCGATGCTGATTACTGCTATTCATTAGGTTTCAACGCATTTGCTTTGATTAACTTCGGTTTGACAGGTTACTTATCATCAGTAAGAAATCTTACAGAACCTGCTAACGACTGGATTGCAGGCGGTGTTCCTCTTACTATGATGATGAATATGGAAAGAAGACACGGCGAAATGAAGCCTGTTATCAAGAAGGCATTAGTTGAACTTGATGGACCTGTATTCAAAAAATTGGAAGAAAACAGAGAAGATTGGGCTCTTAATGACAGATACTTGTTCCCAGGAGCAATCCAATACTTTGGACCTTCTTCAGTTTGCGACATTACAACAGTAACATTGCAACTTGAAAGCGAAGCTAAATTAACTAAGGTTTAAGGCTCTGCTTTAGAATTTTAAAAAGAATGCGTCAAATTGGCGCATTCTTTTTTGTTTTTGTCTGGCAATGCCTGACCTGCTATTACAATTATGAGAAATATCTACGCTCGTAACGAATTGTAACATTTTTCTTAAAAAAACTAAAGTTTTTCGAAAAAATGCCGATAAACATGATGTAAGATTTAAAAACCAGTTAAAAGGAGTCAGATTATGGCAATATCAGGAGTTGGAGCAACACCAGAACCACAAGAACCACAAAAAACGGTAACTCAAACGACAAAAGAGGAATATCAATATAGTATTTTTGACAATGCACCTAAAGATGGTACTATTTCAGTAGATGAACAAAGAACAGAATTCACCAAAAGACTCAAAAATGAGAATGGTTTAATAGAATTATGCAAAAAATATAAAGTGAATATCGATGAATTTTTTAACAGTATTGCAGGTTATTTTGACGAGATAAAAACAGACGGCACTCAAAAGATGGCAGAATCAGCAAATCAGGCTGTTGAAGCAAGGCTTTCTGGTTCTATAGAAAAATTAAGAACTGTTATAATTGATAAATTTACTGGTCTTGAAAAACAACCACCATCTATTACAACAGAAGAAGGGCTAACTTCAAAAGAATGCCTTGATTACTTTATAAGTAAAATTGTAAATATGGGACTGGATTTTGATGAAGAAATATTTGCAGATGTATTTGCAAGATATGATTATGATTTAAGTGGTGATGACTCTATTATTTCGCCTAATGAACTATACAATGAATATTATACTTCTAAATATATGAATCACGATTTTGAAGGCAAAATAAAAGATACGCATGCATTAGATTATTTAGTAAATGTTTATGCTAAAACAGTAAAGCAAAAATAAACCGTATGTTAGGCATTGCCTGACAAATACTTTAAAACAACAATGGCGCCGAAATTTTCGGCGCCATTGTTTTGAATATATTAATCAAAATATTAATATCTGTAATGAGCAAATGCTTTGTTAGCTTCTGCCATTCTGTGGGTGTCTTCACGTTTTTTGCATGCTGCACCGTTACCATTAGAAGCATCAATCAATTCGCTTGTTAATTTTTCTACGAATGATTTGCCGCCTCTGTTTTTAGCAGCTGCAATAATCCAAGAAGAAGCAAGTGCAAAACCTCTATCAGGTTTAACGTCGATAGGTACTTGGTAAGTAGAACCACCGATACGTCTTGCTTTAACTTCCAACAATGGAGTTGCGTTTGTTAGAGCTTTTTGGAATACTTCCAAGCCCTTTTCATTTGTTCTTTCTTCTACCTTAGAAATTGTAGAGTAGAATATTTTTTCAGCAAGTGATTTTTTACCACGTCTCATAACTCTGTTGATGAATTTTGAAACATCTACGCTGTTATAAATAGGGTCAGCTGAAGGAACTCTTCTTTCTGGTTTAGATCTTCTAGACATTATTTCTTACCTCCTTTAGCTCTCTTAGCACCATATTTAGAACGGCTTTGTGTTCTGTTAGCAACACCTGCTGTATCTAAAGTACCACGTACAATGTGATATCTTACACCAGGAAGGTCTTTAACTCTTCCGCCTCTAATAAGAACAACACTGTGTTCTTGTAGGTTGTGTCCGATACCTGGAATATAAGAAGTTACTTCAAATCCGTTAGTAAGTCTTACTCTGGCAACTTTTCTCAAAGCTGAGTTTGGTTTTTTAGGGGTTGTTGTGTAAACCCTTGTACAAACACCGCGTCTTTGTGGACATTCCATAAGAGCCGGTGATTTGGTTTTGTCTTTTAGCTTTTTACGTTCTGAACGCACAAGCTGGTTCATAGTAGGCATAACTTTTCTCCTTTTACCTTTAATTTTCACTTTTCAATTGAAAGAAAATTCCTAAGAACTCCAACCTTTCAATTTAACTCCGAGCCGTCAAATCCGGCAGAAATTTCGACTAGAGTACCCTAATTTTAGGACGAACATGAGTAGGTGTCAATGTTTGAATGAAGAAGTGTTAAGGAGAGTAAGCTTATATTTCTTTGGTCTTGAATGAAGAGTGGAAAGTTTGCAAATCCATCTTTTTATTATACAATTTACACTTAGAGAGGCGGAAGTGTGCCTAAACAATGAGGAAAAAGATTTTGAAGCAATCAAAGTTAACAATAGCAATATTCATAGCACTTGTATTAGGTATACTTGTTGGTTGGGCATTCCCAACTTTTGCAATCAAAACTCACGTGCTTGCTGAAATCTTTTTAAGAATGATTAAGATGATTATCGCCCCTCTTTTATTCGCAACACTTGTTGTCGGAATTGCAGGACACGGCGACGTCAAAAGTCTTGGACGATTAGGCATCAAAACACTTGCATATTTTGAAATCGTTACAACGATTGCGCTGTTTATAGGTTTAGGTTTTGCAAACCTATTCAAACCTGGAATCGGAATGGGGAATATCGCCTCCGACCAAACAGGTTTAACAAGAATTGTGCAAATGGCATCTACAACGCATCATAATTCTTTTGGTGACTTGCTTTTAAGCCTTTGTCCTACAAGTATTTTCCAAGCTATGGCAGAAGGAAATTTACTTCAAATTGTGGTATTCTGCATATTTTTTGCATTGGCAATTTGCGCCGTAGGAAAAAAAGCACAGCCTATCGTTGACATTCTCAATTCCGTAGCATCTATAATGTTTAAATTTACTGAATACGTTATGTTCTTTGCTCCTATCGGTATTTTTGGCGCAATTGCTTACACTGTTGGTTCTAACGGCATTTCTATTTTATTCAACTACGGGAAAATAATTATATCTTTATATACGGCATTAATCGTATTTGTGGCACTTGTATTAATAATTGCTTGCAAACTAGTAGGAGTTTCAGCTCGTGCCGTGATTAGAGCGATTCAAGAACCGGCTTTGCTTACATTTACAACTGCAAGTTCCGAAGCCGCGTTACCAAAAGCAATGTCCATTATGGAAAAGTTTGGTGTTCCAAAATCAATTGTAGGTTTTGTAATGCCAACAGGATATACATTTAACCTTGATGGTTCAACATTATATCTTGCAATGGCGGTGCTATTCTCTACGCAATTGGTTGGTATACATTTAACATTTGAACAGCAGCTTGTAATTATGTTTGCTCTAATGCTTACCAGCAAAGGCGTTGCAGGTGTGCCAAGAGCATCAATAATAGTTTTAGCTGGAACTCTAACAAGTTTTAATATTCCAATTGTTGGTGTTGCAGTACTTTTAGGTATTGATCAAATCCTTGATATGGGCAGAACTACTGTTAATTTAATCGGGAACTGCATTGCAACAATTGTAATTGCAAGATGGGAAAATGCTTTTGATTATAATAAAATGGCTGATTTTATTAAACTAAGAAATCTTAAAACCAACACACTAACTAAAATTAACAGCAATGTTAGCTTTCAACACGATTTTAGTGCAGAAAAAGTTGAAGCTTAACTGTATAAATAAAAAACTCTTTATACCAAATTTTGTTTATGATATCTTATTATCAAGCTGAAAAATAGACACACAAGAGGTATAAAAGATGGAATACAAAGAAACGTTGAATTTGCCAAAGACAACTTTGGAAATGAGAGCGAATGCTACAAAAAAAGAACCTGAAACACAAAAATTTTGGGAAGAAAATAAAATTTATGAAAAAAACATTGCGCAAAGAGATAAAGCAAACAAATTTATTTTGCACGATGGGCCTCCATATTTGAGCTCAGAAAAAATTCACGTTGGTACAGCTTTAAACAAAATTCTTAAAGATATTTTGATTAAGTATAAATCAATGTCAGGATATTATGCACCTTATGTTCCAGGGTATGATGGACACGGACTTCCAATTGAAAATAAAGTTGTTAAAAATATTAAAGGCGGAAGAAGTGCGTTAACTCCTGCGGAACTTAGAGAAAAATGCAGAGAATTTGCTTGGAACAGTTTGAAAGGTCAAGAGTCTGAATTTAAACGTTTAGGTGTTTGGGGTGATTGGGAACATCCATATTTGACTATTAATCCGGAATTTGAAGCAGAACAAGTTCGTGTTTTTGGCGAAATGTTCAAAAAAGGTTACATTGAAAAAGGGCTTAAACCTGTTTATTGGTGTGCTTCTTGTGAAACCGCTTTAGCAGAAGCTGAAGTTGAATACGCAGACCACACATCAACTTCTATTTACGTAAGATTTAAGTTTGATAATGAAGCGGTAAATAAAATTAAGCAGTTAGTTGATTTACCGAACGATAATGTTTATGCTGTAATTTGGACAACAACTCCTTGGACAATTCCATCAAACATGGCAATCAGTATGCACCC
>CABQIM010000086.1 GCA_902464375.1 uncultured bacterium
GTCCTTCAGAGTCAAGAATTTTTTGTTGACCAGTGTAGAATGGGTGACAGTTAGAACAAATTTCAACTGTAAGACCGTCTACAACAGAACCTGTTTCGATTTCGTTACCGCATACGCATTTAATAACAGTTTTTTTATAATCTGGATGGATTCCGTCTTTCATCTTTAACCTTCTTTCTTTATTCAAGATTCCAAACTTGAATTTTTTCGACCAAATACATTCTATTCCGCTAAATTTTATTTTTCAAGTATTATTCACTTCTTAGAAATGTAAATTTTTGTAAAAACTTGTATTAAATTAAAATCCAATATTGACACTGATTTTTGTTTATTTTACTATTGTTATGCTATAGTCGAAAAGAATAGCATAATCTTTGCAGTTGGAAGTTTCTGGCTGTATTTGAAAAGATTATTTTGTGTAAATGACAATAAAATAAAGGAATGAAAAATGACAACAGCTAAAAGACAAAGAATTAGAGTTTGTTTAAGATCTTACGAACACAAATTAGTTGATGTATCAGCTGAAAAAATCGTAGAAACAGCTAAAAGAACAGACGCTAAGGTAGCGGGTCCTATTCCTTTACCTACAAAAAGACGTATCTATTGTGTATTGCGTTCACCACACGTAGACAAGAAGTCAAGAGAACACTTCGAAATCCGTACACACAAACGCATTATCGATATTTACGAACCTACTCAACAAACAACTGAAGAATTGAGTAGATTAGACCTACCAGCTGGTGTAGATATTGAAGTTAAACTTTAATTAACTTTTTATCCCTCACTTTTAGTTGGTGAGGGAGCAACCGTAAAATTAACGGTTGTGAGCAAGAGATTAAAATCTAGCTCAAAAGCCAAATTGAAAACTTAATAAGCATTATGCATATAATGTGAACTACAACGTCCAAGCGACGGAAGGTTAAAACCATAGGGATGACTTTCAAAATGACGATTCCCGTTTTAGGTAAAGAGTAAGGCAGTAGCGCTCGCAAGATGAAAGGCATATTGGTGTACAGATTAATTTGTGTACATATATGTCGGAAAGGAAAGACACATGACATTAGGTGTAATAGGTAAAAAAGTAGGGATGACTCAAATCTTTGATTCAGAAGGTTTGGCAGTTCCTGTTACAGTAATCAAAGTTGATTCTACAGTAGTTACTCAAGTTAAAACTGTTGAAACAGATGGTTACAATGCTATACAAGTTGGTACAATTGCAGCTAAAGAAAAACACTTAACTAAGGCTGAAATTGGTCACTTCAAGAAAAACGGTTTAAACAACTATAGACATTTGCAAGAATTCAGAGTAGAAAATCCTGCTGATTACAAAGTTGGTCAAGAAATTGATTTAGCAGCAGCTTTAGCAGATGTTCAAAAAGTTGATGTAACCGGAACTTCAATAGGTAAAGGTTTCCAAGGTACTGTTAAAAGATGGAACTTTGGAAGAGGACCTATGGCTCACGGTTCTAAAAACCACAGAGAACCAGGTTCAATCGGTGCAGGTACAACTCCTAGCCGTGTTATCAAAGGTAAAAGAATGGCTGGAAACATGGGTAATGAAAGAGTTACTATTTCTAAACTTAAATTGGTTAAAGTTGATGCTGAAAACGGTTTAGTATTAGTAAAAGGTTCAGTTCCTGGTTGTGAAGGCAGATTGGTAACAATCGTTCCTACAAGAACTAAATGGAATTAACGAAATCCCTCTCCACGGGTGAGGATAGAATTTCAAGTTAAGCTTTGCGAAACTTAGGAATTCGGGTGGGGCTTATGTTTCCATCAAATAAGTAAAACACAACCCGCTTCTGCCATATAAAGCCAACCGGCAAGGGGTAGACGGAAAGCAAAAGGAAAAAACAATGTCAAAACAATTATTAAATACAAATGGTGAAAAGTTAGGTGAAATCACTTTAAACGAAGCTGTTTTCGGTGTTGAACCAAACTTACATGTAATGCACTTGGCACTTAGAAGACAATTAAACAACGCTAGACAAGGTTCTGCTTGTGCAAAAACAAGAGCAGAAGTTTCTGGTGGTGGTAAAAAACCTTGGAAACAAAAAGGTACCGGTCGTGCTAGAGCTGGTTCTTTAAGATCACCTTTATTTGCAGGCGGTGGTGTAGTATTTGGACCAAAACCAAGAAGCTTTGAAATCAATATGCCTCAAAAAGCTAGAAAGTTAGCTCTTAAATCAGCACTTTCTGCTAGAGAAGAACAATTAGTAGTTGTAAAAGATTTCTCAGCTATTACAGAACCAAAAACAAAATTAATGGCTGGTATTATCAAATCATTAAATCTTGCTGGTAAGATTTTGGTTATTGCTGATACAGCAGCTGAAGAAAATAAATACTTAAGCTTAGCAGCTGGAAATATTCCATCAGTTAAACTTTTGTTACCAACAAACTTAAACGTAAAAGACTTACTTGAAGCTGATTTCGTTGTAATGACTGAAAAAGCTGTAAATGATATTACAGAAAGGTTGCAATAATGAGTAAAGACAGAAGAAATATCGAAAAATTATACGATGTAATCAAAAGACCGATTATAACTGAAAAATCAATGATGGCAACAGCTTTAGGTAAATATACTTTTGAAGTTCAACAAAATGCAACTAAAGTAGAAATTGCACAAGCTGTAGAATTGGCTTTCCCTGGTAGAAAAGTTAAGAAAGTACAAACAGTTTATATGCCATCTCACGAAAAGAGAATGGGTTTAAAATTTGGTAGAACAGATTCTTCTAAGAAAGCAATCGTTACTATCGAAGGCGACCCAATCGAAGAATTGACTGCTATCTAGTAGTGCAATCCCGCTGTTGTGACTAAACGTAAGTGAAGGAACGAAGCAATCTTTGATTGTAGAGGCGGAAAAACAAATTAACACAAAAGCCAAATAAAAAGATATGAATAGGAGAAAATAAAATGGCAATTCGTAAAATTAATCCGACATCTCCGGGACAAAGAGGTATGACAAAGAGTGATTATCAAGAAATCACTACATCAACTCCTGAAAAATCTTTATTGAAGAAAATAAGCAAGACTGCTGGTAGAAACAATACCGGTAGAATCACTTGTCGTCATAAAGGTGGCGGTGTAAAACAAGCTTACCGTATCATCGACTTCAAAAGAGAAAAATTCGGTGTTCCTGCAACAGTTAAGACTGTTGAATACGATCCAAACAGAAACGTAAGAATTTCTTTAGTATTCTATGCAGATGGTGAAAAAAGATACATCCTTACTCCGGAAGGTTTAAACGTAGGTGATGTAATCGTTAGCGGTCCAGAAGCTACAATTCAAACTGGTAATGCTTTACCATTAGAATTGATTCCTCTTGGTACAATTGTTCACAATATTGAACTAGAACCAGGCAGAGGTGGTAAAATGGTTCGTTCAGCTGGTAACTTTGCACAAGTTATGGCAAAAGAAGGTGCTTATGTAACTATTAAATTACCTTCTGGCGAAATGAGAATGGTAAGAAAAGAATGTATGGCTACAGTAGGTACATTAGGTAATGCCGAATTCAAAAACTTATCAATCGGTAAAGCTGGTAGAAAAAGATATATGGGTATCAGACCTACAGTACGTGGTGTAACAATGAACCCTTGTGATCACCCTCACGGTGGTGGTGAAGGTAAAACCGGTCCTGGTGGACACCCTAAAACACCTTGGGGCAAACCTGCTCTTGGTTATAAAACAAGAAAGAAAGGTAAAGCGTCTGACAAACTTATCGTACGTCGTCGCAAAAAGTAAGATATGTGCGTAAAGGGTAAATATTAAGAAATGTTTACCCAAAGCGCAAAAAATATTTTTATGAACATTAATACAAATATATAAAAGGAGAAATTAATGGCACGTTCATTAAAAAAGGGCCCATACGTAGAAGAAGCTCTTCAAAAGAAAATTAACAAAATGAATGAAAATTCTGAACATAAAGTTGTTAAAACTTGGTCAAGAGCATCCATGATTATTCCTGATATGTTGGGACATACAATTGCTGTACACAACGGCAAGACTCATGTTCCGGTTTACGTAACAGAACAAATGATTGGACACAAGTTGGGCGAATTCGCACCGACAAGACTATACAGAGGTCATGCGGCTGATAAAACAGCAAAACGTAAATAATCTGTACAAGATTTTTGATTAAACATTAATTAAAAAGAAATATAAGGAAAATAAAAATGGAAGCTAAAGCAAGACAAACAAACATAAAAATGACAGCTAGAAAACTTCGCAGAGTAATCAACGAAGTTAGAGGAAAAGCTGTTACAGACGCTCTTGATATGTTACGTTTTATGCCATACTTTGCAGCTAAAGTTGTTGAAAAAAACTTGAAAGCAGCTGCTGCAAATGCTTTTGAACAAGCAGGTGTAAAAGCTGACGCCCTAAAAATTTCTGAAATTTTTGCGGACGAGAGTGTAACTTACAAAAGAGGTAAACCAAGAGCTCAAGGTCGTATATACAGAAGACTCAAACGTACATCTCACCTCACAATTAAAGTTAGTGATGCAGTAAAATAGAGGAATAAAGGAAATGGGACAAAAAACACATCCAACCGGATTTAGAGTAGGTATAATCAGACCTTGGTCAAGCACATGGTTTGCAAAGATTAAAGATTATGCTGAATTCGTAGCAGAAGATGCTAAAATTAGAAAATTTGTTAAGAAGAAACTATATGCAGCAGGTGTTGCTAATATTTTGATTGACAGAAAAGCTCAAAACACAACTATTACAGTAGTAACAGCTAAACCTGGTATTGTAGTAGGTAGAGGTGGTCAAGGTATTGAAGAACTTAAAGCAGAAGTTTCAAAATATTTGGGCAAACCGGTAATCATCAATGTGGTTGAAGTTGCAAGAATTGATGTTGATGCTTTATTGGTAGCTGAATCTGTAGCTCAACAGCTTGAAAAACGTATTGCATTCAGACGTGCAATGAAACAAGCTATGCAAAGAACTATGAGAGCTGGCGCTCAAGGTATCAAAATTATGGTATCTGGTCGTTTAGGCGGTGCTGAAATCGCTAGAAGCGAATGGGCAAAAGAAGGAAGAATCCCTCTTCAAACTCTTAGAGCTGATGTTGACTATGGTTTCACAGAAGCAGATACAATCATGGGTAAGATTGGTGTAAAAGTTTGGATTTTCAAAGGCAATTTGATGCCTGGTGAAAAAGCAGACATGAACATTAAATCAAAAGACTCAAAAAATTCATCAGGTGAACGTTTTAACGGCAGACGTGGTAAACGTAGACCTGTAGAAACAAAATAAGTAAATAACAGGAGAACAATATAATGTTAATGCCAAAAAAGACAAAATACCGCAAGATGATGAAAGGTAGAATGAAAGGTACTGAAACAAGAGGTACTGAATTCGAATTTGGTCGTTATGCACTTAAGGCTCTTGAACCTGGTTGGATTACAAGCCGTCAGATTGAAGCTGCAAGACGTGCTATGACTCGTGAAATCAAACGTGGCGGTAACGTTTGGATTAAGATATTCCCAGACAAACCTATTACAGCAAAACCTGCTGAAACTCGTATGGGTTCAGGTAAAGGTAACGTTGAATACTGGGTATCTGTAGTAAAACCAAACAGAATCTTATTTGAACTTGATTATTTTGATAGAGCAGTTGCTATCAACGCATTAGAGTTAGCAGCTCAAAAATTACCTATCAAGGTAAAAGTTATTGAAAAAGAATCTGTATAATTTGTAATAAATTAAGGAAAAATAAAAATGAAATTAAGTGAAATGCGTGAAAAAACAGTTGATGAGTTAAAACAATTTGTTGAAGATTCTAAAAAACAATTACTTAATTTTAGAATACAAAAATCTATGCATAAGTTAGAAAACACAGCAGAGATTTCTAAAACAAAACGTTTAGTAGCTCAAGCAAAAACTGTAATTAAGGAAAAAGAGGTGTCAAATGCCTAAAAAAGAAAAACAAGGTGTTGTAATTAGTGACAAAATGGATAAGACAGTAGTTGTTAAAGTTGCGTCATACAATCCACACCCAAAATATAAAAAGATTATTGAATCTAACAAAAACTACAAAGCTCATGATGAAAAGAATGAATGCGGCATCGGTGATACAGTTAGAATTATCGAATCTAAGCCAATTTCAGGAAGCAAAAGATGGGTTGTTGAATCTATCGTTGAAAAAGCTAAGTAGTATTTGAAAAATCTGTTCGGGTGAATCTAACGCAAGGTTCATGGACGTACAGGAGGTAAGGTAAAATATTTTACTGAACCTAAAAGAGAATAAGGTTGGGGGAATTAATTTTCCCCTAGCAAAAACAAAAGGAAACGGAAAAATGATACAACAAGAAACAAGACTAGTAGTAGCAGATAATACAGGTGCTAAAGAATTATTAGTTATCCGTGTAATGGGAAGCTCAAACAAAAAGTTTGCGGCTGTTGGTGATGTTGTTGTTGCAACTGTTAAGGATGCAACTCCTAATATGACAGTTAAAAAGTCAGAAGTTGTAAAAGCAGTTATCGTAAGAACTAAACACGATATCAAACGTGCTGACGGTTCTGTAATCAGATTTGATGAAAACGCAGCTGTTATTATTAACAAAGATGGCAACCCACGTGGAACCCGTGTTTTCGGACCTGTAGCAAGAGAACTTCGTGATAAAAACTTCATGAAGATTGTTTCATTAGCTCCAGAAGTTATCTAGGGCTGGTGGTTAGAAGCCGTGATGAAGTTAAGACTTCCGCTCACGGGAATATAGAATATAGGATATAATCCAAAAATTCAAACGGAGAAAAAAAATGACAGATAGTAATAAAAAAAGCTTGCACGTAAAGACTGGTGATAGAGTTATCATCACAGCAGGCAAGGATAAAGGAAAGACTGGTAACATCAAAAAATCTATTCCATCTGAATCTCAAGTTGTAGTAGAAGGTGTTAACATGATTACCAAGGCTACCAAAGCAAATCCCGCATACGGAATCCAAGGCGGCTTGATTAAAAAAGAAGCTCCTATTGATTCTTCAAACGTTATGATAGTATGCCCAAGTTGCGAAAAGCCAACCAGAGTAAAGCATGCAGAAGTGGACGGTAAAAAAGTTCGCGTTTGCAAAAAATGTGGTGAACAGTTAGACGCTTAGTATGAGGCGGATATAATATACCGATGAGGTTTAAGCACTCTGAGATTATTATTCCGTATTAACTTGATACTAATTCCGTCACTAAGAAAAGGAAAAGAAAAATGACAAGAACTAAAAGCTTAAGAGCAAAATATGATGAAGAAGTAAAAGCAGCACTTAAAGAAAAATTTGGTTACAAAAACGATATGATGATTCCTAGACTTCACAAAATCGTTTTGAACATGGGTGTTGGTGAAGCTTCTCACAACTCAAAAATTGCTGATGCAATTCAAGCTCAACTAACTAAAATTGCTGGTCAAAAAGCAATGGTTACAAAGGCAAAGAAATCTATCGCTTCTTACAAATTAAGAGAAGGGATGCCTGTTGGTGCTATGGTTACTTTGCGTGGTGAAAGAATGTATGATTTCTTGCAAAAGTTAATCTGCGTTGTTCTTCCTC
>CABQIM010000087.1 GCA_902464375.1 uncultured bacterium
GGATTATTCAATAAATCATAATTTATTTCATTTTCATTATCCGCAATAGCAGCAGCAACGACTGCATCAGATGTTACGTTCAACAATGTACGCATCATATCTGTAATTCTTTCTATTGTGAATAAGAATGCGAAACCTGCAACCAATTGTTCCGGACTTAAGCCCATGCCATTAAGAACAAGAGCGATTGTTATAAGTCCTGCCCCCGGGATGCCGGCGCAAGTTGAAGATGCGATGATTGCAAGAAATGCAATTTGTATAACAAGGAATGGAGTTAGAGCAACGCCATACGCTTGAGTTAAGAAGATTACAGCAATTGTTTGAAGCATTGCCGTACCGTCCATATTAAGTGTTGCACCAAGTGGTAGTACGAAGCTTGAAACTTTGTGAGAAATGCCTCTTTTTTCACAACAAGCAATTGTTAAAGGTAATGTTGCAGAAGAACTTGCTGTTCCAAATGCTACCATCATAGCTTCTGCCATAGCTGCGTAAAGCATTAGAACAGGAACTTTTGAGAATATTTTCAAAAATACAGGATACACAACAAAGAATTGAATTGCAAAGCCTAGAGCCAAAACGCCTAAATATTTTGAAATACTCATAAAGATATCGATACCGAATGAAGAAACTGCAACTGCTGTAAGTGCGAATACACCAGGAGCTGCAAAGCACATAATCCAATCAGTTATTTTCATGGTAGCCGCAAATATAGATTCAAAGAAACTAACAAATGGTCTGTTTATTTCTCCGACTTTTGCTAATGCTACAGAAAACATTAATGCAAATACAATAATTGGAACCATATCGCCACTTGCAATAGATGCTAGTGGATTTTTTGGAATAAAGCCTAAGAATATGTTTAGTAAATTTTCTCTTTGAGCTTCAATTGTTGCAGCAACTTGAGCTTGAATACCTGCTGCCGTGTCTATATTAATATAGTGTGCAGCACCTAATCCCGGTTTTAGAAGTAGTGCTAGAGCTGCACCAATTGTTACGGCTGCTACAGTGATAATTGTGTAATAGAATATCATCTTAGAACCGAGTTTGCCGATTTGTTTGCTGTCACCGACACTTGTAATGCCGATTACAATCGCGGAAATTACCAAAGGTATAACAACCATTTGAATTAATCTGATGAACACCTGACCGATAAAAGTCAATGTTGTCATGATAATCGGATTTGGTTCTCTATGTAACCAAATACCAACTAAAACACCGAGAATTAAGCCGGCAAAAATGTGCCAATTTCTCTTTAACCCCAAACCAAGTGCAATTAACACTTGCATGTGAAATTTCATCTATAAATCCTCTCATATACTTATATAACTAGTCTATTGTACAATTATTTTTACACCTTGTAAAGTCCTATTCTGCTTATTTATCAATAGACATAAAAATCTTTTTGTTGTAATATAGTCGTGCGAGATTTTGGGGAGTAATATATTATGAAACTACACAATTCATACACAAATCAGACTGAAGAATTTAAACCTATAGAAGAGAACAAGGTTAAAATGTATGTTTGCGGCCCTACCGTTTATGACAATGCGCACTTGGGGCACGCAAGATGTTATATAACTTGGGATGTTTTGTACAGATATCTTAAGTTTAAAGGTTACGATGTTACATATTGCAGAAATGTTACTGACGTAGACGATAAAATTCTTAAAAAAGCAGAAAAAGAAGGTAAAACTCCGGAAGAAGTTTCAACTTTCTGGTACAAAAAATTTAGTGATAGCATGAATGCTTTGAATAACTTAAAGCCTGATATAGAACCTTTTGCGACTAAAACTTTGGGCGAAATGATTTCTATAGTTAAGGATTTGATTAATAAGGGTTACGCTTATGAAGCTAATGGAGATGTGTATTTTAGAGTAAAGAAATTTCCTAAATATGGATATCTTTCAAAGCAGCCTATTGATCAGTTAGAAAGTGGTGCAAGAATTGAAGTTGGCGAACAAAAAGAAGATCCGCTTGATTTTGCATTATGGAAAAAAGACGAAAAGTTTGGTTATAAATCACCTTGGGGTGTTGGGCGACCAGGATGGCACATTGAATGCTCTGCTATGAGCAGAAAATATTTGGGTAAAACAATTGATATCCATGCCGGTGGAGCTGATTTAATATTCCCACACCATGAAAATGAAATTGCTCAATCAGAATGTGCAAATGGCTGCAAATTCGTAAATTATTGGCTTCACAATGGTTTTGTAACTATTAATAAGGAAAAAATGTCAAAATCATTAGGTAATTTTCTTACGATAGATGATTTATTGAAAAATTATGATTCAAATACAATCAGATTCTTTATACTTACAAACCACTACAGAATGCCTGTAGAGTTTTCAGATGAAGCATTACAAGCAGCTGCAAATGGTGTTAAAAGAATGCTTAATGCAAGACGTACACCGATTGATGAAACTTTAGATTTAACTCAATTTGAAGAGTATAAAGCTTTTGAAGAAGCTATGGACGATGATTTGAATACATCTAAGGCTTTAGCAGTTTTGTTTGATTTAACAAATAAAGCTAATAAAGATGTTCCATATGCGTTTACATTGTTGTATAAATTAGCCACTACACTTGGTTTTGTGTTTGAAAAAGCAACTCTTTCAGAAGAAGAATTAGCAGAAAAACTTAAGGAAATTTCAGAAGAATTGGGTGAAACATATTCTTCTATGGAAGAAATTATTGAAAAAAGAAAAGCTGCTAGAGTAGAAAAAAATTGGGATGTAGCGGATAAAATTCGTGTAGCTTTGGATAAAGTTGGAATTGTTTTAAAGGATTCTAAAGAAGGAACTACTTGGGAATTAAAAGGCTAATTGGAGTAGATTTAATGAAGTATACTCATTTAAAAAATATTGTGGGAGTACTGTTGCTGACTTTATCTCTAGTAGCAGTAAATCCTGCTTTTGCGGTTGCGGATAACAATATTGTAAGAGTCGGACTTACCGATAATAAATTCCAGAATGTTTTGAAACAGACTATTTCTGTTTATGGAACTTCGGATTGCGATATATGCGATAGAGAAACTCATAAGATAATATATTCTGTACCGGCAGAAACTGATATCACAATAAAAAACGGTGTCACGGGGCTTGATGTTTCAATCAACGGCCATGGAGCAACGCTTAGAGATTTTGTTATAGTTTGCCCAAGAGGTGTTCTCGGGGTTAAAGATTTAACCAGAAAAGGAAAGCCGGCTCTTTATCATGGCGCATTTGAGGTTGTTCAACATCAAGATAGAAAAGGGTTTTATTTGGTTAACCTTGTAGAAACTCAAGAATATTTAAAAGGTGTTGTGCCAAACGAAATGCCTGTCAGATTTGGTCTGGAAGCTTTAAAAGCGCAGGCGGTTGCTGCAAGAAACTATGTTTTAACACCTAGAACACAGGCTTATAAAGAGTTTAACGTAGTTGATAGTGTGGCAAGTCAAGTGTATTATGGAGTTAATACAGAAGATGATTTGTCTACAAGAGCGGTAATGGAAACGGACGGTATTGTAGCTTTGTACAATAATGAACCGATTTTAGCACTGTATAGCTCAACAGCCGGAGGATATACAGAAAGTTATTCTAATGCTTTTTCTGACCCTATGACTAAGATGTTTCCGGCACCAAATAAACCGTATTTGTCAGCTGTTCCGGATAAGTCCGAATTTAAGTCTATGGAAGAAGAGGATGCTGCAAAGGCTTTTTATGATACAAAAATCCCTTCTTTTGATATTGAATCACCATATTATAGATGGCAAAAACAGTGGACTGCGGGAGAATTAGAAAATGTTTTAAAATCAACTCTTATTGCGCAATCAAAAACCGGATTTATTCATCCTGCTTTTAAACAAGGAGATGAACTTGGAAAAATCAAAGATATTAAAGTTATGAAAAGAGGTACTTCCGGCAAGGCGATGGAAGTTGAACTTATGACAAACAAAGGTTGTTATAGAATTTATAAAGAGCTTGTTATAAGAAGAGTTTTTCAAAAAAATGGAGTATCTTTGCCGAGTGCTAATATAATTATTGGCAACAAAAAAGATAACTACGGGAATATTACTGAAATTGTAATTAATGGTGGCGGTTTCGGGCATGGAGTTGGAATGAGCCAATACGGTGCAGGATATATGGCAACAAAACTTAAGCAGCCTTATTATAATATTTTAAGACATTATTATAATGGAGTAAATTTAGGTACTATGCCGGTGACTGTTTGCGGAGAAGAAGTTAAGCAAACATTTTGGGCGCCAATAGGAAGAGCTCAATTAGTTGTAACGAATTCAAATGCAGCAAAAATTGCAGTAATGATAAACGGTAAAACTTTAGAATTTCCTGTAACAAAAACTATATTCCAAAAGGATTATAGAATAGATATTTCAAGATATATTGATGATGGAGCAAATACAATAATATTCTATCCTCCATCTTTAGGCAGAACTGTTACTTTGTATGTAGAATTGGTAGAGAAGTATGGCGGGTAAAGACGAAACACAAAGCGTGCTTAAAGCAGCATGGCTGATTGCACTGGTCACAATAGCAAGTAAATTTATGGGATTTGTACGAGATATGGTGGTTGCAAACTATTATGGTGCAACACTAGTGTCTGATGCGTATTTTTATGCACTTCAAATTCCATCTTTGGCAATAATTATTTTAGGCGGAGTAGGTGGACCATTCCATAGTGCTGCAGTTGCAGTATTTTCCAAAATGATTCCAAATTTTGATTCAAAACCGGATGAAGTGGTTAATAAATTGTATAATACATTTTTAACTGTTTCATTTTTGTTCTTTGCATTTTGTGCTGTAGGCGGTTTCTTTTTTGCTGATAAAATTATGGGGTTAATTATTTCTGCTGGAGCTCCTGAACTTGTTGCATTAGCGTCTTTGCACTTTAAAATAATGTCACCTGTTATTTTAATAGGCGGTGTAATCGGTATTTTCTACGGATTATTAGTTACGCATAAACAGTATATTTTACCGAATTTATCTCCAATGATATTGAGTATTGTTGTGATTGCTGTAATATCTTTAGTGCATAATGATAAATTAGGTATAGCTTTAGCGGCTGCAACAACATTGGGTGCAATATGTCAGCTAGCAGTTCAATTTCCAAAAATCAGGCAAATAGGATATAGAATTAAGCCGAATTTAGATATAAAAAATAATCCGCAATTTAAGAATATTTGCGAACTTTTATTCCCTGCAATATTAAGTTCTACAATCGGACAAATCAGTATTTATATCGATATGTTTTTCGCATCAACCTTAAAAGAAGGTGCGTGGACTTCAGTTGTTTTTGCAAATAGAATTTTTCAATTTCCGGTGGGAATTTTAGTTACAGCATTTTTGGTACCGCTATTTCCAATTTTTTCTCGTCTTGCCGGAGAGGGCGATATGGATTCTATCAAACGTTATTTTAATAAAGGTGTTGGAGTGTTGTTTTTTGTCGGAATTCCAATGCTGCTATTAATATTATTGCTTGCAAAAGACGGAATTTCTTTGATATTTGAACGTGGTGCGTTTAATGCAAACGCAGTTATAATGGTATCAGAAGCATTATGTTTCTTGTCTTTTTCAATACTGCCTTATGTATTTAGAGATTCTATAACGAGAGTATATTACGCATTTAATGATTCAAAAACACCGTTTATTATAGCTATGTCATCAATCGGATTGAAAGCATTTTTGAATTGGTTATTAATTCTAAAACTTGACATGGGAATTGCCGGTATTACAATGTCAACCTCGTTTGTAACTTTATTTAACGCTGTATTTTTAGGTTTATTTATTCACAGAAAAATTAAATTGGACTATAAATCTCTATTTTACAATCTTGCAAAAATGCTTTTGGCGGGTGGACTAACACTTGTTGCAGGTTGGTTTATTTGTGTAGGATTTGATAAGATTCAATTACCAAAATATATTTTTGAAATTTCAAAAATTGTATTTGTTATGGTATCTGTTCTTGGTATTTATGCTGTCCTTAATCTTGTATTCAAAATGGAATACGCAAAAGAATTGGCTAATAGAATTGTCAAAAAGTGATGAGTTTGTCAAAAATTATTATGGTAGCAAATAATATTTTTACTAACGTTATTATATTATGAGAATTTTACCGATAAATAATAATTATTCTATTTATAATAAAAAGTCTCCTTCGTGTAGAGGAAATTGTCGAGTTGTAGATGAGCCTAAAAAGAACTTGTTTTATAGAACTACGACTTATTTTTTTAGGCCGGATATGGATTGGGAAGGCTTTGCATCTTTATTGAAAAGAAAATATAAGGATGTTTCAAAAGTTAATTTTATAAATCATTGTTGTTCAAACGGGCAGGAAACGTATTCTTGTGTTGCGAGTTTGATAAATTATTTAGGCGAAGAAGACGCTAAAAAATTTTTTCCAATTATTGCGAAAGATTTTGATGAAATAAATATTGAAGCTGCAAAAAAATGTCTGCCGATGAAATTATGTAGCGGTGAAATTTCGCATATAACTCGTCATACTCATAATAATCCAAAAAAATATTTTAATGTAGAATTTAATACAAACTTTGATATGGGACATGATATCTACGAAAGAGATCTTCTTCTGTTGTCCCCAAAAGATATTTTGAAAAAAAATGTAGAATTTTCTCAAGGTGATATCTTGGAAGATGTTGATAATATGTCTTCAAAAAATACAGTTTTATTATGTCGTAATTTTTGGCCATATCTAGATGCTTTCAAGAGAGAAAAACTTGCACAAAAATTAGAAGACAAATTTGATGAATCTTCAATTGTTGTAATCGGTGACTATGATGAAGAAGATTGCAAAGTGAGTAAACTACTTATTGAACACAAATTCTTGCCAACAGCGGTAAGAAATGTTTTTCAAAAGGGTGGTGAAATTCCAAATTTATATAATAAGCCTATTGAGAAATCCTATGTTGTTGATAGTTCCGGTAGAATATTCAATCTAGGAAAGTCAGACGTTAATAAACAGGCGGATAATAGTATAATTGTGGCAAAGAATTCTTTAAATTTTTATTAGTCATAAATCATCCAATTAATTGATGTCAAACTTGAAAAAAGGAATAGAATGTAGATATGGAAATAGATTATAAGCAACTAATGGATAAGGCAAAAGAAGCATCTAAGATGTCTTATTCGCCATTTTCAAGGTTCGCAGTAGGTGCGGCTTTGATAGCAAAAAGTGGAAAAATATATTCAGGATGTAATATCGAAAACTCTTCATTCGGTATGACAAACTGTGCAGAACGTACTGCGATTTTTAAAGCAGTGTCAGAAGGCGAAAGAGAAATTTTAGCAATTGCAATTTATTCTCCTAATTCCGATAACTGTTATCCTTGCGGAGCTTGCAGACAAGTTATGTTTGAATTCCAAGGAGATGATGAAATTATCGTAATTACAGAAGATTGTGGAAAACTTGATGCTAGAAAATTGAGTGAATTTTTACCATTTGGTTTCAGGATATAAATAAACTTACAAAAAATTAAAGCGGCGATTTT
>CABQIM010000088.1 GCA_902464375.1 uncultured bacterium
TTACATAGTTTTCGTCCAAATTATCGCCTGTTCCTTATTTTTTGTTTTTGTTATTTATATGATTTTTCATCTGCTCATCAGCTTTTGCCGCTGCATTGCACAGGCACATAATGCATACGCCAATAAATACTCCTATAAAAAGTCCTATAATAAATCCCAATTAAAACACCTCTTTCATAAAGTTTACTTTTCACCGCCCGACAGCAGAAGATTTTTAATTTTCTGCTGTCGGGATAACATCAATCGTTTTGGATAGTTCTAAATTTCACACTATCCGATTGTCGCTATTTATCCTCAATGCCCTGCGACAAGGAACACATCAAACGGCTATTGCATTTAGCTCCATTGGAATTTCACCACCGTGAGGATCTCCCACAGCCGCCATCTTTGGTTGCGACGGTTTTATCACGCTCGACTTTTGACTTGACGGAAGTATCATTATCCCATCTGCCTGTCATCGCCGTCATTGAATTTGCCTTTCAATGTCTGAGTCCTGAAGATATATAAAATATGTTCGCTCATGTGGCTTGTCCGTTCCGAACAGCAGAAGGAAAGTATCTGATGTGCTGATATTCAGTTTTCAATGTTCAACAGAGGTTGGAAAATAACCCCTTCATTAATTAGGAGGGGGAATAAGCTTTTGAGGGGGTATTTCTCAAAAAAGCTTTTAATTTTTCTGATTTTTCTAATTTTTTCAATCCTGATGCAATAGATTCATGTACGGATTTCTGACACACCCCCTGCAAAGCGGCGATTTTTCTTTCTGACAAACCATTTATGTAGTTCAATATAATCCTTTCTCTCTGTTTATCAGTCAGATCATCTAAAGCGGAATATAAAGCTGAATATTCATCTTTAAGCTCTATTGAACTTATAAGATTTTCACCACATCTCACCTTATGTACGCTTTCAGTTCTTCCATCTTCATATCCGATAAAATCTTCTTTGTTACGCATACGCCAATCAAATTTTTCTTGATTTCGGTTATACCTAATAATTTCTTCACCCTGTTCTTCCGTAAGAATAAGAAACAGAGTAAATGGCTTGAGTTCTTCACCAAATTCATTTGAAAGCTCCTGATAATTCATATCGGACACAACTGCCCAGCGGACATTTGATGTCAATCCGAGATACTCTTCATTTAAATCAATTATTTTTATTTCTTTATTATTTGAACTTATACATTTCATAAAAAGTCCTCCAATCAATCCTGAAATCTTTATTTCAGATCAATTGGAGGACTTTTGTTTCTATAAATCATTTTGCCCTTCCTGCTTTTAATGCAAAAATGGCAAAAAATAGTGCCGACAAGTATAGCATTAAAAGCTAAAACCTGTCGACACTTAACAAGCATATATTAAATTATTTCTTATGTATTTTATCTATTTTCGTTATTGTCAGAACAAAGCATAGTTATTACACCCTGATTAATATAAAATGAACCTTTTGCACCTGAATCTCTTCTCATATTACGAAAACATTTTCTGACTTTAGCTCGAATATTGCTATATTTTGTAATATCATTCAAACATTCATTATATACATCAACAATATCCCATATTAAACTCACCGAAAATGTATTGCACATTTTCTCATAATTTTCGCAAATAAACTTCTTTAATGAAGATATAATTAGATTTTGTTTTGCAGCAGTATTCATTTCAGCACGTACATTTTTATTATGAGCAATGTATTCATCCGCTAACAACTTGACTAATATATCACTCAATCTTTCATATAAAGGCCTATTATTTTCATATAATTCGTCAACCATTTTCTGTTTGCGTTTTATATGATTAATTAACAGCGGAATAACAACCAGAGATAAAATTCCACCTACAATTGACGCAATCCATACACGAATATCTTCAGGACAGGATAAAAAAGCTAATGCAGTTGGTACACCAATTATGACTACAGAACAAACAAACAGAATAATATAATTTACAACTAACATTTTATCACAAAAATCACTTATTTCATCAAAGACTCTTCTAACTTTTGGTCGCTCTTCCCTGAGTTTTTCAAATTTTAATAACATTGTATAAATTTTCCTTTCTCTAAAAATTGAGTAATCTTAGCCTCTATTTTGAACTAACAAAATTATTCTATTTATTATTATATTAACAATACTAAAAAGAACTACAGAAAACAACGCAAATATAACCAGCAACCACACAAGGACTGAAAAAGAACCTGAGTAGAGATTAACAAGAAAAGTATTGCCCATCAATGCAAGAGAATTAATATTATTTGAATTTTTAACAACAGCTGATATGTAATAAGGCACATCTAAAATATTGTCATATGGGATGTACTTGGAAATTATAAAAATGTTAAAATCGGACAGAAGAAATATTACTAACAATACAGTGGGTATGCCAAGTACCGTTATAATCAATAAAGTGTATTTGTGCGGTATGGATTTAAAAGAATTTAAAAAGTAAATTTCATTCAGATTTTCTTTTATATCTTTGATAAGTTTTTTGCAAATTCTGTACCATAGTTTCATCGATATAAAACACAAAGCAATGAATAGTATCAGATATATAATGTGTTCAAAGTTTTTGATTACCTTTGCTTTTTCAGAAAAATTTGTCGAGTGGTATTGAGATAATTTCATCTGCTCAATTAATGGTGCAGAGCTTGCCGAATTGTCATATGAAATAGTATATACATCACAATTTTCATATCCACTATAACAGGTATAAGGAATGTAAATTCTCTGCTTTCCATCACTCGAAAGACTGTTAATAATGTTTTCGCTTTCCTGAATAACACCGCAAATCGTATAGACTTCATCATTAAGCGTTATTGTCTTCCCGACTGCATCTGTATTAAAAAACAATTTAAGTGCAAGACTGCTTGAGATAACTGCAACCTTGTCTTCATTTTCTATATTCTCCTTAGTAATACTGTCGCCGTTAAGTTTTTGTCCGTAAATTTCAAAATAAAATTCATTTGTAAGAACAGGAGTAACTGTTTCTTCTTTAACAATTGTTTCATCAAGATCTGCACAAAAACTGACCTGGTTTAATGAAATTCGAGCTGACAGGCTTTCGATATCTTTAATTGTCAAAGGCAAAGAATCTGACTTCAGATTATAATTCATCTGAGTTATACTCGTCAGCTGATCAAGTGCATTGCCGCTTATATAAAAACAAGTGCAAAAAACAGCCAGATTAAGTGCAGTTATCAAAACAACAGATAAAATTCTCTTCTTTGACATCTGCTACTCCTCCTCGGCAATATGCACCCTGTCGCCGTTTGAAATACTCTTTGATGTTGAATATACAACCTCAATACCACCGTATATATCATCAGAAGTCACTTCATAATACAGGTCATCACTGTTTTCAATATTTACAATAGCTTCGCTAACGGTTGTCTTGTTATTTTCGTCTGTTCTTGTAACAAACACTGAGCCGGTATCTCCCATAGCAATAACCGCAGAAATCGGTATTAAATACCTGTCGTCACTGCTTTGATTCCCGTCAATAGTGCCGTATGATATTTGTGTGACTTTCACCTGTGGCAAAAGCATATTATCTATTGTACTTGAAAAGTATGTAAGAAAGGCAAGTACAATAAAAAATGCAACACCAAATCGTATTGAATACTTTTTTAACTTTTCTTTTTTCATAAGCCGTTCTCCTAGTTTTTATCAACTTGAACAAATGGTGAGTCAATATCTTTTTGCCCGTACAAATAAATCAGTAATGCCGGAATCATAAACATAACTCCGCAGGCAAAGACAATTCCGTAATCAGAGTTGCTTATATCAGATAAACCTATTGAAAGCGGATACATAGCCTCATCATCAAAGTAGATAAGCGGCTGTTCAACAACATTCCAGTTGTCAATAAAGCACAGTAAAGTAAGGGTTATAAGTCCGCCCTTAATCTGAGGGAGAATAATATTTGTGAATATTTTAAAATATGACGCACCGTCAATGCGTGCTGCTTCTATTGATGAGTCCGGTATGTATTTTATGCTTTGCCTTAAAAGGCAGATTCCAAATGCAGAAAAAGTGCCGGGCAATATTATTGCAAGAAAGTTATTAAGAAGCTCAAGATTGTCAAGAACAATATAATTCGGTACAAGTGTTACTTGCAACGGCAGTATCAACAAGACGATATAAATAAAAAACAACTTATCTCTGCAGGGAAATTTCAGCTTTGCAAAGGCAAACGCCGCCAAGGAGGAAACTATCACCTGACCGATTACCGTAGGAAAGGTAATGATTACGGAATTCCAAAATTTCAGCAGATATTCGGGTCTTCTGAAAAACACTTGATAATACTGTTCAAGTGAGAACATCTCAGGAATGAGGTTAATCTCCTTATATTCTCCGTTTGTAAAGTCGAGCATTGAGCTAACCTGTGAATTCGACATAAGCGAACAGGCAATCATATATACAACAGGGAAAAGAAAAACCGCCGTAATTAAAATCAGAATAATGTATTTAATTATTTTTACTGCTTTTTTCACTTTATCGCCCCCTATTCCGCAAAGCTGTGCCTGCGTTCAAAGATAAAGAATGCGAGCAGAACAATTATCATAAACACGGATAAAATTATTGATGCTGACGAAAGTCTGGGATAATTTAGATTGTAGTAATTATTATTGATAAAGTTTTGGAGAAAATAGACATTTGAATTCGGATAATCACCAAACAATGCAAAGACCTCACGGAAGATTTTGAAAGAATAAATCAATTCCATAAGGAAAACAAAAAATGTTGTCGGTGTAATCATCGGTATAGTAATTCTTGTAACTATTTGAAATGAACTTGCACCATCAAGCCTTGCACTTTCATAGAGTGTCTGCGACACATTGGCAAGTCCGGCCGTAAACAAAATCACACAAAATCCGCAGTATTTCCAAATGTAAATAAAAATTATCATCGCCATCGAAAATTCGGAATTAAAAAATTCAATGGTGTTAAATCCAAGGAAATTCAAAAGTCCGTTTATCGCGCCGTAATCGTCAAATATCACCTGCCACACGCAAATAAGAGAAGCAACAGGCACAACAACAGGAATTAGCAAGGCACTTCTGAAAAACGATGATATTTTCTTAAAAGAATTAAGGAATAAGGCAACAAGAAAAGAAATTATCATTAATAGCGGTATTGCAGTAATAGTAAATATTGCTGTATTTTTAAGAGCGAGCAAAAAAGTATTATTTTGAAAAAGGTGTATGTAATTTTCTATTCCTACAAAAGTGCCTCCAACGTATAGGCTTTTTATAAAACAAATTATGTACGGCACAATATAAAACACCGCTATGCCTAAAAAAGACGGTAATATAAACAGGTATGCTGCTATATGTTCCTTTTGCTTTCTTGTCAGTGTTTTTCGTTTCATAATATCATTCCTATGTAATACTCTTATCTTGTCCATTCCAAAGTTGATAATAATACCCCATTTGCTTTAGTAAATCGCTATGATTTCCGGTTTCAACTATCTGACCGTCTTTGAACACAAAAATCTTGTCACAATCCTTAATGGTGCTAAGTCTATGAGCTATGATTATTGTTGTCATATTTCTCGAAAACTTATTAATTGTATTTTCGATAGTTTTTTCAGTAATATAATCCAGGTTACTCGTAGCCTCATCCATAATTAAAATTTTCGGATTTTTTGATAAAGCTCTTGCTATTGCTAAACGTTGTTTTTGACCGCCTGACAAATTTTTGCCGTTTTCCTCTATTCTGGTGTTATACTTTAACGGTAGACTGTTAATATATTCTTCAAGTTCACATATTTTACAAACTCTTAATATATCATTATCACTTGCATCAGAATTACCAAACAACAAATTTTCTTTTATTGTTCCGCTAAAAAGAAAAGCATTTTGCGATATGTAAGAAAAATTATTTCTTATCTGACTTATTGGAAAATCCCTTATATCAACGGAATCAAGTTTAATATTTCCTTTTTCCTGCTCATATAACCTTACCAATAATTTAGCCAAAGTAGTTTTTCCTGAACCGCTTTCGCCAACAAATGCTATTTTTTCTCCATGATTAATTTCTAAATTAATATCTTTTAATACAAGGTCTCGTGTTCCATATCGGAAATTCAGATTCGAGATTATAAGATTGTCAAACTTGATTTCACTATCATAAGCTGTGCACATATCATTGTTTTCGTATTCCGGAGATATATCAAGAATTTCCCCTAATCTATCGGCCGCTACAACTGCCGTTTGTATTTGCGGTTGAAGATTAATTAAATTTTTTATTGGTTCAATAAAATATCCTAATAACGCATTAAAAGTTATTAGCTCACCAATCGTCAGTTCTCCTTTAATAACATAAGTAGCGCCAATCCATAAGATGACAAGTTCTCCTACAACTGCAACAAACATAGTTACAGTCTGCTGGCTAAGAGATAATACGCCTCCGTTAAATACCCTTTTTAAAAATTTCCTATACAATTTGTCCGTTTTTTCTTTTTCGTTATCTTCCTGATTAAAAGCTTTAATAATTTCAATACCATTTACAGTTTCAATAAATTGAGAGGTAACCTTAGAATTCATTTCCATTATTTTTCTGTTGTTTTTTTTAATTGGTTTATTATATACAAAAACTATTATCCCATATAAAAAAAGCATAACTACAGATATCAAGAATAATAGCCTGTTGCTGTTAAATAAAACTACTGCACCTACGACTGCCATAATAGTATCCATCATAATTGTTAATGACGCTTCCGATACAATATCTCTTATACTTGAAGCGTCATTAAATCTAGATATGATTTCGCCGGTATCACGCATAGAATAAAACTTCATGGGTAAAATCAAAGCGTGGTTATAATATCCCAGCATAATAGGAATATCAATATTCTGCTCTAATTTTACAATTAAAAATCCTCTTAAAAAATTCAGTCCTATCTGCACAAAGAATAAACACAAAGTAATAACTGACACATAGTTCAGCATTTCTAAAGAAGAGCTTGGAACTATATTATCCATTAAAACCTGATAATAAAAAGAAGTAATAACTCCTATTGAGGTCAGTATCATAGACAGAATAAAAATCCTCAGCAATAACCATTTTTGAGAAATAAGCAGGCAAAAAAAACTTAGTAACGTGCTTTGTTTTTTATTACCCTTTTGAGATTTATTTGTTGGTGCAATTAGAATTAAAATATTAGTCCAGATTTTAAGGAAATCTTCTTTTTTATATTTTACAATTCCTTTTGCAGGGTCGGAAACTACTACAGTATCACCCTTAACTTTAGTTATAACTACATAATGCAATAAGGAATCGTCAATTATCACGTGTGCAATTGCAGGCAAAGGCAATTTATTAGTTAACACACTTTTATCCGCTTCAACAACTTTTTACTAAAAACCAAAATGCTCAATTACCTTTACTAGTCCATGTGCATTGGTACCTTGGCGGTCAGTACCTGCAATATCACGAATTCTTGCTATTGTAACTTTTAAACCGTATTTTCTAA
>CABQIM010000089.1 GCA_902464375.1 uncultured bacterium
TTTTTACTTAAAAGATTATATACTTTGAAAACTGTCATCGTAACACAAAAACTATACCGCAATACGGTCCAGTGATTTTGGATTTTTGATTACGTCAATTACGTTCATATCCTTGAAGCTGGAAATAATTTTTACATTTTCAGGATGTTTTGTATTCTCATTCGCCAAAATCGCACCAATAATAGCTTCTAACTGTGCCATCGGCATCATATTTACAGGCAAATCAAGACCCCATTCCAAGCGGAGCGTCTGCTGTAAAAACTTACAATCCGCTGGAGAACGTTCTTTATAGCAAGAATCCAAATGCAAACTTTGACGAGTCAAATATAGTTCAAATCGATTGATTTCAATACCTTTCTCTGTTAAAGATTTAAAATAATCACAACCTCTTGTTGAATATCTATGTGTCCACCCGTCACGATTTGGGATTAACTTGTTTGTAGATACTTGCTGATAAGGTTTTCCGAGTATTCTCCATTTACCATTAAGCATTGTTCTATCCCAAATTAATGATGCACAAATTTTCGAATACTTCAATGAAGGGTAATTATCAAAAAAGAACATTACATCATTCATCGTATAAAGTTTGTCAACAAGTATAAGGTTGTTGTCCTCATCAAGAACCGCAACCCCGCTATCCATGCCTGATGAAGCGGACATAGCCAATCCTATGTAGTAGTTCATATTTTTACTCCATCAATTGTGTAATAATTATTGGTTCGTCATCTGTAACAAGAACAGAATGTTCAAAGTGAGCAGAAGGTTTCTTATCCACTGTACTAACAGTCCATTCATCGTCTGCTACCTCTACTTCATCACAGCCAAGGTTAAGCATCGGTTCAATTGCAATTGCGTAACCTGGTTTCAACAAAGTTCTATCGCCAACTTTGTAGTTAAAAAGAAACGGTTCTTCGTGCATTTCGTGCCCAACACCATGACCGCCGTATTGACGAACAATACCTAATTTTTCTCTAACTGCAACAGCTTCAACCGCTCCAGAAACATCATCAAGAACATTTCCAGCCTTCATTTGCGCAATTCCCGCAAACAAAGCTTCTTCTGTCGCCTTCAAAAGTCTTTGGCATTCATCGCTAACTTTTCCAACAGGATAAGTCCAAGCGCCATCGCCAACCATACCGGCATAAGTTGCACCGACATCAATACTAATAATATCGCCTTCTTTAACGATTTCGTCCTCGTGTGGAATTCCATGGACCACTTTTTCGTTAATTGAAGCACAAATTGATGCAGGGAAACCGTTATAGCCTAAAAATGTAGGAATAGCACGTTCTTTTCTGATAATATCGTGTGCAATGCTATCCAATTCTTTTGTACTAATTCCAGGTTCAATAACCTCACGCATTTTTTTGTGAACAAGGGCTACAATATGCCCTGCGTGTCTAATTCTTTTGATTTCATCACGTGATTTTTTATGTATCATGATAAGCCTCTTTTAGTTAAGCGAAAAGTGAAGCGTAAAAAGTGAAAAGTTCATTTCATTCGCTCCGCTAATTAATAAATTTGTGCGACAGCACGTATTTGCTCTTTTCACGTCTCACATTTCACGTTTCACTTATTTAATTACTTCCAACAATCTTTCCCAAACTTCGTCAATTGTTCCGTTTGCGTCGATTGATTTCAAAACACCTTTTTTAGTGTAGTAGTCAACAAGAGGAGCTGTTTCTTTGTTGTATGTGTCAAATCTTGATTGAGCAACTTCTCTTGTGTCATCTTTACGTTGAGTTAATTCTGCACCATCTTTGTCACAGTGTCCTGCTGTTTTTGGCGGTTTGAATTCAAGGTTGTAAATTTCACCACAAACAGGGCAAGAACGACGATTTACAATTCTTTCAACCAAAATACTCGTATCAATATCAAAATATACTGCGATAAATCTTGTATCTTCGCCGTTGTCAATTTCTTCGTTCATTTTTTCAAGTTCGCCCGCTTGTTCAACGCTTCTAGGGAAACCGTCCAAAATGTAACCGTTTTTGCAATCGTCTTGTGATAATCTGTTTTTGATAATTCTTGTAACAAGCTCAACAGGAACCAATTGCCCTTTGTCAATGTATGATTTTGCTTCTTTTCCAGCTTCTGTTTCACCTTTGATTTCAGCTCTCAATAAAGATCCTGTATCAATGTGAGGGAAATTCAAATATTCAGCAAGTTTGTTTGTTTGTGTACCTTTACCACAAGCTGGTGGTCCTAAAAAAATCAATTCTTTTTTTGTCATTTTAAATCTCTCTTTCATTTTTCTCTACTTATGATTTTATCATACATCAAGCAAAATTTGAGTTCAAGAAGAAAAGAAGAACTAAAAAATAGTATAATTGTTGTTTTCGCAATAAAAAACTCTTTCTCATTTTACCATTAAGGTAAAGACAAGAAAGAGTTTTGATGATTTTTACCCTAATAGGGTAGTTAATTATAGTTTTTATGTGTCAATATTTGTCGCATATACTGCATGAGTTTCGATAAAGTTTCTACGAGGGTCAACTTTATCACCCATCAAAATATCAAACAATTGATCACAAAGCATTGCATCCTCTAGATTTACCTTCAATAATGTTCTTGTTGCAGGATCCATTGTTGTTTCCCAAAGCTGTTGTGGCATCATCTCGCCTAAACCTTTGAAACGCTGAATTTGCAAGCCCTTTGAACCTCTGTCATCAATTAATTTTTGAAGCTTATCGAAAGATGTGATTTCATATTGTTCAGTATCTGTTTCCAATATCAAACTTTCTTCTTCCTCAATCAAATAATCTCTGATTACAGGATATGCAGTTTTCAATCTCTTGTACTCAGAACTTTTTACTATGTTTTGGTTGATAATTACGTGCTCTTCTTCATTGAAATTCAATTGAATTGCATATTTTGAATTTTCCGGATTGTACTTCAATGAACATACATAATTTGCAGCCTCTGAAATATTGTAATTCTTAGCGTGATCTTGCAAGTAGTGGTTCAAGTATTCAATAATCTTGTTCATTCTTTCCTGATCTTCAAAGCATTCAGGAGTAATTTCTGAACGAACCAAACCTCTCAAAACAACTGCCGGATACAAGTTCAAAATCGGGTTATTGTATGAATTATAGAACGCTGACATATTTTTAACCAATTCCAAAAGCTCTTCGCCTGTTTTAGTTCTTGACTTAGTTTTGTCAGACAAGCTCAAATTCTTGATACCACGTTCTTTCAACATCTTATCAAGTGCGTGTTCATCATACATGTATTCAGATGTTTTGCCTTGTGTAACTTTGAATAGCGGCGGTTGAGCGATATATACATAGCCATTTTCAATCAACGGTCTTGCATACCTAAAGAAGAACGTCAACAATAATGTTCTAATGTGTGCACCATCAACATCGGCATCAGTCATGATGATGATTTTATGATAACGAAGTTTTTCGATATCAACTTCATCAGGGTTTCTGCTAATGTTGATACCAAAAGCTTGAACCATAGACTGAATTTCGTTATTACCATAAATCTTGTCTAATCTTGCTTTTTCTACGTTCAAGATTTTACCTCTCAACGGCAAAATAGCTTGGAACATTCTGTTTCTGCCTTGTTTTGCAGAACCACCGGCTGAATCTCCCTCAACGATGTAGATTTCGCATTTTTCAGGTTCTCTGTTTGAACAGTCTGCAAGTTTTCCCGGAAGCGTCGAATTTTCAAGAACTGATTTTCTTCTTGTCAATTCTCTTGCTTTTCTGGCAGCTTCACGAGCTCTTTGAGCTTGTAAAGTTTTTTCAATAATAATTTTTGCAATCTTAGGGTTAAATTCTAACCATTCTTGCAACTTATCACGAACAGCATCTTGAGTTGCACTCATAGCTTCTGCGTTACCAAGTTTTTCTTTTGTCTGACCTTCAAATTCAGGGTTAGGAATTTTAACACTTACAATTGCAGTTAAGCCTTCTCTTACATCTTCTCCGGATAGGTTTTGATCAGAATCTTTCAAAATATTGTTTTTTCTTGCGTAATCGTTAAACACACGAGTCAAGGAGTTTCTGAACCCTGTCAAGTGAGTTCCGCCTGAATGAGTATTAATATTGTTTGCAAATGATAAAACGCTTTCGCTATATGCATCAGTATATTGCATAGCAACTTCAATCTGCATACCATCTACAACTTTATCAATATAAATTGGCTTTTCATGCAATACATTTCTGTTTTGATTCAAGAATTCAACATAACTTCCTATACCACCCACGTAGTGATAGATTTCGTTTGTATCTGTTCTCAAATCAGCAAAAATAATTTTTAAACCTTTATTTAAGAATGCCATTTCACGCAATCTGTTAGAAACGACATCAGCATCAATTTCAGTAGTTTCTGTAAAGATTTCAGGATCAGGCCAAAAAGTTGTTTTAGTACCGGTTTTGCTTGTTTCTTTAACTTTTTCAACAGGGGCAACCGGTTCGCCTCTCATATATTCTTGTCGCCATACAAAACCTTGACGAGAAACTTCTACAATATATTTTTCAGAAAGAGCGTTTACAACAGATGCACCTACACCGTGCAATCCACCTGAAACTTTATAACCGCCATCTCCAAATTTTCCACCTGCGTGAAGAACTGTATGAACGATTTCCAAAGCAGATTTATTAGTTCCTGGTTTTATATCAACCGGAATACCTCGCCCATTATCCTCTACAGTAACACTGTTATCTTTATTAATAGTTACGTAAATATCTGTACAAAAACCAGCTAAAGATTCATCAATAGAGTTATCAACAATTTCATAAATACAGTGGTGCAAACCTCTTTGAGAAGTTGAACCGATATACATGCCCGGTCTCATACGAACAGCTTCTAAGCCCTCTAATACACGAATATTGCTTGCATCGTACTCTTGGGAAGTTTTTGTTTCAATGGCTTCATCGTTATCTGGAAGCTCATTAACTTCAATTTTTTCTTCCGGCGCAGTCTGTTGTTGCGCTTTTTGTTCGTTCGTAACTTCTGTTTCAGCCATTTATTTCTCCCCTTAAATTTCTCTTATCCCTTACGTTTATTGTAACACAAACATATTTTTTTGCCCAATTTATGAAAAAAAGTAAACATTAGCCAACAAGAGAATATATTTTTCAATCCAACATTTTAAACTAATTCAACAAAGGAGATATTTTTATGTCAAAAAATTTAATCAAAGCAATAAGTAAAATAGTCGAAGAGAGTGGAACGCATAAAATTGCGATTTTTACAAATCATCTTAAAATTGATGGTCAAATCTTTATTCCAGAGGGCAGGTGCGAAGAATGTCACGATGATTTTATTACGCTAGAAAATGCTCTGGTATGCAGATTAAATGACTATTGCACTTGCGAAGAAGATGATTGCAAATGTAATGATTATATGTGTTTCAGATATGATTGGTTAAACATTTCTATTGAAAAAATAACGGCATTTAGTATTGTGCAATAAATTAAATTGATATAATATTTGCACAAACTTATTAATAAGCGATAAATACTATGTTGGTTATTGTGCGCATTCTTCTAAGGCTTGAATGACAACAGGATCCCATTTTTTACCACTTTCTGACTGCATTATTTCAAGTGCTTTTTCAATAGGCATTGCCTTTCTGTATGGTCTATCAGAAGTCATAGCACAATATGCATCTGCTACTGCAATAATTCTTGAGCCAAATGGAATTGATTGACCTTTCAACCCCTCAGGTTCACCTGAGCCGTCATATCTTTCTTTTTGATAAGTAATATATGGAACAACTTCTGATAAGAAATTAATATTCATCAACAAATGAACCCCGAAATCAGCATGCTCTTGAATAACTTTTAATTCTTCTGCTGAAAGCTTCCCATTTGAAGCGAATAATTTTTCCGGCACCGCAATTTTACCGATATTCTGCAACAAACCGGCATAATATATCAAATCTGTAGTTTTTTCGTTCAAACCAAGCTGTTTACAAATCTTTCGAGCAAGTTTAGCCGTATTTTTAGAATGAGCAACTTTATACTGTCCTTTTGTATCAACAGCTAACGCTAGATGCTCTACAAAACTTTGTTGATAATCACACAAATCTCCTATCAGTGCGGTCAATTCTGCTCTAATATGTTGCAAATCAGACACCGCAGAAGTTTCATCGTCAATAATTTTATTTGCATCATCAATTCTTGCCTGCAATGTCATAGAAGTTGCAAAAAGGACTGCAATACTTTCTACAAGCTCAATATATTCAGGATTAATCGGTTCATCTTTTTCTAGAACAATAACACCGGTTGATTTGATATTACAATGCATTGGAACTGCTACAATATTATCTATAACAACCTCACTCGTTGCAAAAGCCTTTCCAACCGGAGTTGTTTCGTCTTTCGAGAGTTTATCAACAGCACCATCAGATGCTCCAACTAATTCTAACTCGTCATTTTTATCCAAATAAACATGGCATGCCTTCAATTCCAACATTTGTTTTATCGACTGAGCAATAGATGTATAAATAGCCTGCTCTTCCGACTTATTAAAACTCAACACACAAAGCGTATTTTGTAAAGAATATATTGAAATAAGCTCTTTCAACTGATTTATGAGTCCGGCTTTTTTATCTTTTACATTATTACCGATTTTTCTTGCTAAGTCCTCTGAAATAAGGTTTTCTGCAATAAAATCACCTAAGTTAAGTGCAAAAATTTCTTCAATAGGATCTTGTCCTACCAAATAATCAGACTGTGAAAACAGTGAAACACCATTATTATTCTCTTCTTTTTTCATGAAATTTTCCTTACATACATGCCTTCATATATACTTACGGCAC
>CABQIM010000090.1 GCA_902464375.1 uncultured bacterium
CACCCTTCCCTCTCTGTCACTAACGTGACATCTCTCCCGCTCAATGGATGTTGCGGGCGAGAATTAAGTTTTAGAAAAGTCTGTACCTCCCCCTATAAAGGGAGGGGATGCGCCATACTTAAATTAAATTCCTACGCATCTTCGCATCTAAACCTCTAATCATCTTTTTATAGCACCAAGCAGCTGACCAAATGTTAAAATACGTCTGTTTTGATAGGGTTTTTGAATTTTGTGATACTTCCTTGGAATAGAAGTTTAACTGTACCAACGGAACCGTTTCTGTGTTTTGCTATAATAATTTCGGCTTCGCCTTTATTTGCAGCTTTTTCAGCTTGTTCTTCTTCATCGTTGGCATTTTTGTAGTATTCGTCACGATAAATAAACATAACGATGTCGGCGTCTTGTTCGATAGATCCTGATTCTCTCAAGTCAGAAAGCATTGGGCGCTTGTCTGTTCTACTTTCTACCGCACGAGATAACTGTGAAAGTGAAATAATCGGTACGTTAAGTTCCTTTGCTAAGATTTTCAAACCTCTTGATATGCTTGAAATCTGCTGCATACGGTCTTCTCTTCCGGTACCTTCAATCAACTGCAAGTAGTCGATTACGATTAAGCCAAGGTTCTTTTCTGCCATTGCAAGTCGACGACATTTCGCTCTGATATCTGTGATTGTACATCCGGCTGTATCGTCAATGTAGATTGGCGCTTCTGAAAAACTGCTCATTGCAACGGCTAGCTTTTCCCAGTCTTTTGCTTGCATGTTACCTGTTTTAAGTCTTTGTGAGTCAATTTCTGCTTCTGAACACAAAAGACGTTGTACAAGCTGTTTCTTTGACATTTCTAAAGAGAATATCGCTACCGGAACTTTTGCACGAAGTGCTACGTTTTGAGCAATGTTTAGCGCGAACGCTGTTTTACCCATTGCAGGACGTGCTGCTAGGATGATTAAGTCGGAACGCTGTAAACCGTTTGTCATTGCATCCAAATCGTAGAAATCAGTTGGTACACCGGTCAATTGACCTTTGTTATTGTAACGTTCTTCGATATCAGAATATGTTTCATAAACAATATCTTTGATTGGCGCTAGTGATTTTGAAGCTTTTTGAGATGCGATATCAAAGATTAATTTTTCTGCAAGTTCTAGTGATTCTTCAATTGGGTTAAGGTCATAACCTGATGATACAATTTCTGAACCGGCATTGATTAAAGAACGTTTGATTGCTTTTTCTTGAACGATTCTTGCGTAGTATTCTACGTTTGCTGTTGTAATTGTTTTATAACTTAAATCATTAATGAATGCTCTACCGCCAACGAGTTCAAGTTTTTGGTTAATATTCAAAACATCGGAAACGGATACGATATCAATTTTGTCCTCGCCGTTATAAAGTTGAAGCATAGCTTCGTAAACATATCTGTGTGCCGGTTTGTAAAATGATTCCGGTCTAAGATGTTCTACAACTTTGTTCATGCAAGACGGACTAACTAGGATTGCACCTAAAATTGCTTCTTCTGCATCAATATTTTGCGGCATTAATTGTGATAAATCTTCATTTTGTGATTGTTGTTTTTTTCTATTTGCAAACGACGTTGACATTTTTTCATCCCCTAACATGAAAAGAGTAGCAATAATAACAAAATTATTCAAGTTAAGTTTTTATAAAATTTTGTCATGATATAATTTATGTATGAAAAATATTGAAGTTAAATGTCCGGCAAAAATTAATTTAACGCTGGAAGTTGTGAATAGAAGAGAAGATGGATTTCATAATATCAAAAGCATTATGCAGATGATTAGTTTGTCTGATACTTTGAATATCAAAGTGTCAGACTCCGGCGAGAATGAAGTTTTGCTTTCCGGTAATAGTGATGAAATTCCTTATAATGAAAAGAATTTGGTTTATAAAGCTGCAAAATTATTTTTGGATAAAACTAAAATAGGTAATTATAGAATAGAGATTTTTATTGATAAAAAGATTCCTGTAGCTGCGGGACTTGCTGGTGGAAGTACTGATGCTGCCGGAACTTTAGCAGGATTAAATAAGATTTTTGATGAGCCTTTAAACAGACAAGAATTGCATGAACTTTGTGCCAGTCTTGGTTCAGATTTGAATGTTTGTTTAGAAGGCGGATGTGTTTTGGCAACTTCTAGGGGAGAAGTTATTGAGAAACTTCCATATAATTTGGAGTTACCTGTTACTTTGATTAAACCTAAAAAACTTGGTATTTCTGCTAAAGAAGCTTACACAAAATATGCGCTTAAAGAGAATAAACCTCAAAATAATATGACTGAAAAAATGTTGGAAGCGCTTAAGAATGGTGAAAGCATAAATGATTATTTATATAATGATTTAGAGTACGCAATTTTTGATGATTATAGTGAATTACAAAAGATAAAATCAAAACTTCCGCAATCAATTATGTCCGGTTCCGGTTCTACATATTTTGTTCTGGAAAATTTGAAAGACAATCCGTTTGGAGATGATTATCAGATTATTTCAGGGATTAAGTTCATTGGATGCGGAATTTAAGAATTGAAAGTTGAAAGTTGAAAATTAAAAGTTATTTATGTTAATGGTGCATTCTATGCACAATTAACATAAATAACTTTTTCAATTTCTCAAATTGTAACAATTTCTTTACGAACTAGCAAATATTAAATTTAGAGGTTATATTATGCTATGAGGATATAGTTTTTAATTATCCTTAACATGAGGTCAAAAAGTGGTAGATAATAGGTCAGCGGGTTTTTATGGAATAGGCGGATCGTTTAATTTTAAAAGTGGCGATCCATCCGGTACTGCCGCTAAAATGAGTCAGGATAAATATGGCTCTGAGGCGATGTATCTTCCGCCAGTTGAAGATGAAGAAGAAGGTGAAAACTTCTATAACCAACAATACGTAGATAGAAGTGCACTGTTAAGAGCGACATTGAATTCGCTTGCTATGTCAAATGTTGCGTCCGTTTTGAATGCTAAAAAGCATAAGAAGTCTGTTAAAGATATTTTAGAAGAAGAAAAAGAGAAAGAAAAAGAAGATAAAGAAATCAAGCTCTTGGAAGCCGAGGCGGAAGAAGAATATAGAGAAGCCGAAGATGATAATTAAGGTTCTTAAGTTGAAAACTGAAAATTATTTTTAAAACAACTTTCAATTTTCCACTTTTCACTTCTTACTTGTCAACAATAAGAATAAAATATTTCTAGCAAATTCTTCTTTATTATGCTATTATCTATTTGGGGAGAGGTATGAGACGCGAATCTAATAATACAAATAGAAATAAGCTGTTTTCTGATCGTTTGATTTGGATACAAGGGATATTTCTTATTTTAATTCTATTATTTATTGTCTACCTTTTCTGTGTGCAGGTTTTGGATGTAAGGCATTTTCGAGTTAAGGCAAAAAATCAACGTCGTGCAAGTTCTTTTGTTATGCGTGGAAATATCTATGACAGAAACGGTATTAAACTTGCTACAGATACTGTTTATTATGATATTTTTGCAAGAAAAGAAGACTTTGTTCATACTCCGGAAGAATTAGCGAAAATGCTTGCTCCCATTTTGAAAATATCTCAATTTGATTTAACTGAAAAATTAAAACAAAATGTTTCGCTGATTTCTTTGAAAAAGAATGTTGACAGACATACAAGAGATCAGATTGCAAAATTAAATTTGCGTGAAATTCCGATGGATAAAAAAAGTATTAGAACTTATCCGCAAGGAACTTTAGCTGCGCATGTTCTCGGGTATTATAATTTTGATGCAGATGTAGCTTCCGGTGTTGAATTGACCGCAAAAGATACATTAGAAAGTGTTACAAAAACTTCTAACTTCGAGATGACCCCAAAGGGCAAAGTTATTTATAATATTTCAACAGACCCAGTGGCAGCAACAAAGCCGGTTAAGGGAAAAGATGTAACCTTAACGATTGATGCTGCTGTGCAACACGTTTGTGAAAAAGAGTTGATGAAGTCAATCGAAAAATTCCATGCACATCGTGGCGCCGTTATTGTTATGAATCCACGAAATGGAGAAATTCTTGCGTATGCGGTTTATCCATATTTTGATCCAAACAATTTTAAAAACGCAACAAGTTTTCAAATCAAAAACTGGACTCTAACTGATGTATTTCCTCCAGGGTCAACTTTTAAGACTATTACAGTAGCTTCTGCAATTGAATTGGGAAAGATTAACAGATACACAAAAATCAATGATACCGGTAAGATTAAAATTGGCTGGTGGACAATTAAGAACTACGATTATGCAAGAAGACCAAATCCGGGGATGATTGACTTGGTTTATTTGTTTGAACATTCCAGTAATGTAGCTTCTGTTCTTGTTGCTCAGATGATGAGCAGATATGAATATTATGGAATGCTTAAAAAATTCGGTTTTGGTGAAAAAACCGGAATTGACCTTCCGGGAGAATCTGTTGGGCTTTTGAAAAATCCCAGCAAATGGGATGCTTCAGACCATGCATCAATGGGGTATGGATATGGTTCTTCTGTAACTGCAATACAAATGGTTTCAGCTGTTTCTGCCATTGCTAACGATGGTGTAAGAGTTACTCCGCACGTAATCAAGTATTCTCCGGAAGAAGAAGCTATTAAAGTTAAAAGGGTTCAGGTTATGACTCCTGAACATGCAAGAGTTGTAACAGAACTTTTGACAGAAAGTATTAACAGAGGTAAATCTCCGATTAAGTCTGATAGTTATAATATTGCAGCTAAAACAGGTACCTCAATTAAGCCAAAAGAAAATGGAAGCGGCTATACGAACAAATTGTATACTTCAATTGTAGGTTATATGCCGTCAACAGATCCGCAAGTATTAATTTATGTAATTGTTGACTCTGCTCAAGGTGGCGAAATATGGGGTAACACTGTTGCAGCCCCTATATTTAAAGAAATTTCAACTCAAATTTCTCATATTTTAAACTTACAGCCGGATAAAGCTGGTAAAGTTTAGATGTAGCGATAAAAAGTTTAACCAATTGTGTGTAAGAAAGGACAAAAATGAAATTAAGAACACTAATTGACAACATTAATTATATAGAGCTAGTGAATGTGGACAATATGTCTATAGAGGTTATGGGAATATCTTATAACTCTAAGAAAACTGTACCGAATGATTTATTTATTTGTTTGACCGGTGAACATGTTGATGGTCACGAATACGCGGAAGAAGCTTTTAATAACGGCGCAATTGCATTCGTTGTAGAAAAAAGATTAAATCTTGATGTTCCGCAAATTGTTGTTAGTGATACAAGTGAAATTATTGCTCAAATTTCAGATTTATTCTATGGTTCACCTTCACAGAAGATTAATCTAATTGGTGTAACCGGTACAAACGGAAAAACTACAGTAACTCATTTGATTCAAGAACTTTTTGATGCGAATCAACAGCAGTGTGCTTTGATTGGTACTTTGGGACACAAATTCTTTACAAAAGATTCTTATCACGATGCGAAGCATACAACTCCGCAAGCTCCGGAATTGCAGGGTATTTTGAGTGAAGTTTGTGATAAACAGATTAAAAATGTTGTTATGGAGGTTTCTTCTCACGCTCTTGCGCAGCATAGAGTGGAGTATTGTGATTTTAATGGAGCAGTATTCACAAACCTTACACAAGACCACTTGGATTTTCATATAACAATGCAAAATTATTTTAAAGCTAAGGCAATATTATTCGAAGACCTTGTTGCAGGCGATTTTGCGGTAATAAATAATGATGATGAGTATGCAGAAAAATTCAAAGAAGTAATTTCTCCAACAGTAAGTGTTTATACTTATGGTGTAAATAAGGATGCTGACGTAAAAGCACGTGATGTTGTGTTTAACCACGATGGTGCGTCTTTTATGTGTAATATCAAAGGTCAAGATTATCCAATCAAGTTAAAAATGAATGGAATGTTTTCTGTTTATAACGCTCTTGCTGCGCTTACTGCTGCGATTGCTACTGGTTTGGATTTAAAGACTTCAATAAACAGATTACAAGAGTTGGGTGGTGTTGCCGGAAGATTTGAAATTGTTATTAATCAGCCTACAGTAATTGTAGATTATGCACACACTCCTGATGGTTTGGAAAATGTTCTGAAGGCAGCAAGAGATATAACTCCAAGTGATGGAAAGTTGATTTGTATTTTCGGATGTGGTGGTGACAGAGATGCAACAAAACGTCCGAAGATGGGTAGAATTGCAGAAGAACTAGCAGATAAAGTAATTGTGACAAGTGATAACCCACGTTCAGAAGATCCGCAACAGATTATTACAGATATTCTTGCAGGTATTAGCAGTGTTAATGATATTATTGTTGAGCCGGATAGAGAACTTGCAATAAAAGAAGCGTACAGGATTGCCGGTCAAAAAGATGTAGTTCTTGTTGCCGGTAAAGGTCATGAAGATTACCAAATTCTTGCAAACGAAACTATTCACTTTGATGATAGAGAAAAAGTAAGAGAAATCTTTGTGCCACGTGTGTAGGTGCTACGTATGTAGAAATAATTATCGACATTCAAAAGTTGAAAATTGAAAGTGGAAAGTTATTATAGAACAGTTGGTAATCGCAACTACAAGTAGGGCGCGTCCCCTCTCCTCGGGGGAGGGCTAGGGT
>CABQIM010000091.1 GCA_902464375.1 uncultured bacterium
AACAAGGTGGTATCATTTGAGTGCTACAAGCGGTACTGTTTGAGCGCTATGATCAGCTAAAACCAACATTCTCTGATTTCCCTAATTTTTTGTCTTATGTGTATGATCAACTTCCAAAGAAACCTATTCGGCAATCCTATATTTTTCATAATGGAGTTTATTCTAATGCAAGTGAATATTATGAGGAAGTATGCAATATTACTTTGCGATTATTTGGTGAAAATGATTCTAGAACTTTAGATGCTAAGAAAAAACTAGTTGAGTTTAAATGTTATAATGATTTAGGAACATATGATGAAAATCGCAAAGAACTTTTGGAATTATGTGAAAAATATTCAGCAATATTGCCCCAAGGCGATATTGGTGTATATGACGTGAAAAGAATTTTATGGGAACTTGATAGTCGGGCAAGTTTGCATTTAGAGGAACTTGCAGAGTATTCTGATTATCTTTTAAAGGTGAAGAAGTTTTATGGAGAATATTCTGAATATTATCTTAATTGTTTGTATGGAGTGATTAGTCAGCAGATTGGTAAGGATATTGTGCTTGCTAATCAACTTTTTGTTGAAATGCAAAATGTGGCTAATGTAGTCTATAAAACAGATTTAACGAATCTAGCAAATATAAAAATTCTTTCTTATAGAATAGCGGTTGCCCTTAATAATGAGCAAATGGCAACGGAATGTTTGCACATTGCGCAAGATAGTTTTAATGCGGTTTTGGAATCTATAAAAAATACATCTAGTTCTCCCACATGGTTAATGGTTCTTGTAGCGAATAACTTAAAGTCGATATATGTGGAGCAAGTTGATTTGGAAGGCCAGTGTGAGGTTTCTGAAAATTTATTGTATTTATTGAAGTCGCTTGGTAAAAAACAACCAATGGTTTATGCCGAAAACTTGTTGGAATACAGTTCTATACTGGTAGATTTGCAAAAATTTAATGATGCTCTTAGAATTTGTAACGAGGTGAAAGAGATTTTTGAGAAAAACAAGATGAGTACATCGAGATTATATAATGAATTGCTTATAATATATAATGGCAAGAATGATGATGAAAACTATTTTAATACCCTAAATGAAGCTGTAAAGAATTCTGTAGATGAAAGTGATTGGAATTGTTATTATAAATTAATTCAAGCAGATGTGAAAAGAACAGTGTTTGGGGACACTAAATCTTATGAAAAACTTATGACAGAAGCCTACTCTCAGTTTCAGGGTTTGGAAGATGGAATAATGGGAATGTTCTTTGATGATTATTTCTTTGTAAACAATTATTTGCAACTACAGGGAAAATATCAAGAGTCAGAACAGCTGCTTTTACGTGGTCTTGAACGTTTTAATGTGGTTGATGGACAATATAATGATTTGTATATGAAATTTCTAACAGAAATAGTCGGGCTATACACAACTCAATTTAATGACTATAACAAGGCTGAAGAGTTTATTGAACGGCATTATGATAATGTTGTTATGAATCCAGCAAATATTAATTATGGAATGAAATTAGATTTTCTTTGGCTCAAATATAGACTGCAAAGGGCAAAATCTGATGATTTTGTGAAAGATATGGCTTTACTGAAATTGATGCAGGAACAAGCGATGGCATTTTATAATTCAATTGAAAGTGAAAATGTGAAAGAAAGAGTGTTAATTATAAATGTATTACCTGTTTTGAACGAGATAGTTGTTTTATGTGCACCTGTTTATGAAAAGCAATTAAAAGAAATCGCTTCTATGAAAAAGGATTCATATCTTAATCAATATGTAGATATAGCCACTGAAAAAATGAAAGAGTTTTTTACAAATATGTCTTCTTTAATGGAAGTTATGGATGAGATAGATAGTACATTCAAATCTGTAGAACCAGATTATTTGGAGACTGTTCGATATGAAAGTTTTATGGAAGCTCTATCTAGCTTATTCTTGTATGTCAAGAAAGATTCTCAAAAAGCAGAATCGGTGTTGCAAAAGTGTTTGAAGTCAAATAATGATGATGTTCTATATAGAGCAAATAGAGCCCTTGCGTCTTTTAATTTAGAAAGGGGAAATTATTCTAAGGCGATATTTTATTATCGACAAGTAGAAACTTTGGCTCAAAGAAAATCCTATGCAATGCCTGATGATGTCTCAAAGGCAGAGTTCTATTCCATTTTTTCAATGGCATTATATAGTGGAAAACAGTATGATGATGCAATTACTTATGCTTTGAAAGCATACGAATTACAAAAGAAGACAATAGATAGCAACATTAATTATATGACATCTTCAGAAAGAGAATCATTTCTTTCTTCTAAGGGAGGCATGGGTAATAAGATGTTAAAATTTTTGTTGCCAATACAACCAGATAGGTTATCTACTGTCGTTTATAATTCTATTCTTGTTGAAAAAGGATATTTGTTGAGAGCATCTGAAAAAATCCGTAAGAGTATAGCCCAAAATGAAAATTCTGAATTCCAAAGAAAAATAGATTTGCTAGCAACCCTTAAAAGTGAACAAAATCGGCTTAGTGAGACTATGCTAGATAAAAAAACTTTTCAAACAATAGTTAATGAGGATGTGTCTAAAAAACAGCGTGAAATAGATATACTTGAACATGAGATTAATCGAAAAATTAAAGCAGATGGACTGGTGAACGATGACGTGGTATTATGGGAGGACGTTAAACGGATTTTAGATGATTCGGATGTTGCTGTAGAATATGTTATGTCTGATTCTACTATAGGCGCACTTGTGATAAAGAAAAATTTACCAGTTCCTAAATATGTGGAATTGTTTGATTATCATAGACTAAATCAAATAGACAAGTGGATGGCAGAGAATATGGAATCCTCTGTACAACAAAAAGCCGAGGCCATTTATCAAACGGATGTGTTGAATTTGTATAGTTTAATATGGAAACCACTTGAAAATTTAATGGAAGGGGCTAAAAATATATACTTTTCTCCTAGTGGTTTGCTCAATATGTTTTCTTTGGGGGCTATAAGAAGACCCGATGGGAAGTGTATGTTGGATTATTATAATATGTATCAGCTAACATCGACTGCGCAATTGGTTTCTTTGAGAAAGAAAAAATGGCATGGATTTAAAGATATAATACTTTTTGGAGCTGCAAATTATTCTGAAGAAGAAAATAAAAATTCACAATCCCTAGATAACAGTTCAGAAAACTTACAGAAGCAACGAGGAGCTGTAAACGAAACTTTTGCCTTTTTGCCATTTACATACCAAGAAGTAGAGGATATTTCTAAGATTTTTACAAAAAAGGGAATAAAAAGTGTTGTTAAAATAGGGGGAAACGCTTCTGAGAATGAACTTCGAAAGTTGGATGGGAATAGCCCTGGTATTCTGCATTTGGCAACTCATGGTTTTTTTGTTGATACAGAGAAAAAAGTAGAAGAAAATATTTTTTTGTCACAGTTCCCAAGTGTAAAATTTTCTAGTATGATGAGGGCTGGTATGGCGTTTTCTGGTGCCAATTCTACTTGGCTGGAGGGCGCAAAAAATACAGAAAGAGATGGAATCCTGACAGCGGAAGAGATGTCTGCCATGAACTTTGATAATACAGAATTGGCAGTTTTGTCTGCATGTGAAACAGGAGTAGGATTCCATTCTGATGAAGGCGTCTTTGGAATGTATCGAGGTTTTAAACAGGCAGGTGTAAAAAGTATTTTAGCTTCTTTGTGGAGTGTAAATGATGCTAGTACCTCTAAATTCATGAACTTATTTTATTCGAAATTACTCGAAGGAGTAAGTTTGATACAAGCTTATAAGTTTGCAATAAATGAAACTCGTATGCAATATCATTCTGCATATTATTGGGCACCTTTTATTCTTTTGGATGCTGTAGATAACTTTGATAAATAATACATAACAATAGGCAATAATATGGTAATATATAAAAGAGTTCATCAAGCAATTCTCAATTATGTAGAACAATTAGAACTGCCATTGGGTACATCTAATAATGATGTTTACATGGCTATTCGCCAAATAATGAGAGATAACCCTAATATATTTTGGTTTTCTCATATATGGAAATATTCTGAAGAAAATAGAACGCTCAAATTACACTATACTATTAATAAAGAGCGAACAGAGGAGGCTAAAAGGCTAATTGAAAATGTGATTCTCAATGAGTTTCATATTTTGGATGTACAGAGACTGACGCAAGAGGAACAAGTCATGTATGTCTATAAATGGTTGGCTCTTTATTGCAATTATAATATATATTCTGCTTACAACCAAACGATACACAGTGTTTTTGTATATCGTAACTCGGTATGTACAGGATTTGCTAAGGCTGCTCAATATCTTTTTAAGTTGTTAGGTATAGAAAGTCAACTCGTTTTTGGCAAGTTGAAGAATAGTGAGCGTTTGAGTCGCCATTGTTGGCTTATGGTAAAGTTGGAGGGGAAATGGTATCATTTAGACCCGACATTAGCTGTGCCCAAAACTAAGGAAATTCTTATTGGTGCTGGAGTCAATCCTGTTGTTGGTGCTGATGGATTGAATTACAATTATTTTTGTGTAGATTCTGAAACAATAAAAGAGTCAAAAGAACCACAAAAAGGAAGCACGGAATACATTGAAGATGAAGTTAGTTTGCCAATATGTTCTTCGCATATAGGATATTCTGAATTGCAGTATCTGCATATTTCGTTAAATGATGAAAGACAACTTGGACATATTTTGTCAGGTATAGGAACAACTGCCAATATTTATACTTGGAATCAAAAATGTGCTACTCAAAAAGTTGTAAAAGTTTTCCGAGAGCAAATTCCGCAAGAGGTAATCAATCATGAGTTCTATGTAATGCAAGAGTTATTGGGTTTGCCAAATATTTTACAGGTAGATAGCATGACAAAAGATGGTAGAGGTATAATAATGGAACAGGCAACTCCTCTTTCAGACTTGTTGTCTTGCCATTATTATCAATTATCTTTCTCAAAATTCTGTCAGCTGATGTTGGATTTGATAGATGGTGTTCAGGAATGTCTTGACCATGGAATCCAATATAGGGACATTCACCTTAATAATATATATAGGGATGATGAAGGCAGATATAAACTCGGAGATTTTGGTAGTTGTGTTTGGCTCAATCAAAGCAATAATGCTGTAATTGGTGTTGCTAGTAAGTGGTATATGGCACCAGAGACATACAAAACTCTAGAGTTTACGGAATCCTCTGCAATATATGAAATTGCTATGGTTGCTTATTTTATTCTAAATAATCTTTTGCCTCCTCTTTGGCAAAAATATGGAAAGGCTTCTTTGTCTCGACGTATTGCAGGTGAAGCCATACCTCTTCCTATGCGATTGCAAGCATCCAAAAATTATGCAGAACAAAAACTTTGGGAAATTATCCTTCAAGCACTAAGTTATGGCATTTCGGCTCGCTTTGGTCAGTCCTTGCAATGTTTTAGGGAGGAAATAGAAAACATTACAACTGCTTCACAAGAAACGATACTATTTAAAGGGGATACGGTTGAGCTTCCGAATGAATTAGAAAATATAGAAGATAGCATTTCTGATGTTCAGGAATTTGGCAACACACTAATAGGGGAAATTGATAACGAATGGACAACTGTTGAAAATGCTTTTAGATGGGATGGTAATGGAGAGGCAACTATTGGTAGCAATATCCTTTCTCCAATTCAAACGGTAGATTTTGCATCGACTTGTATACAGAATTCTGATATTCTTGTCTCGAATGGCGAAGTGGAAGATTTGTTGACGATGCAAGGTGAAGAGAATGCTGATGATATATGTAATTATATACCACAAGTAGAGCCTGTTTTTTGTGGTAATGATTATGCAGTAACTGCTGGTGGAATTGGTTGCGGTTCTAATATAGGGAAAGTGCGAGAGAACTATACTCCCCACCCACAAAAGGCAAAGCAAGAAAAGAACTCTTTTTGGAATCGTTTGTTTGGTGGAAGAAAAGAAGAGGTTCGAGAAGATAATGTATATAGTTCTGTTTTTGCTCCTGCAGAGATAAAACGTAGAAGTCATTTTGTTGTTCAAGTTTATTTACACTTGATAGAAGAAACAGAAAAGGTTATGTCTTTTGCGATTGAATCGGATAAAAATGCAGAACGTCGTGATTATATTCCTCTTCTAAACAAACTTAAACGAAATGATAAGGTTGGTATAGAGTTGAATATCTATGGCGACAAAATAATGTATAATGCACGTAAGTGTCTTGTTTGGCAAGGTTCTTTTACAAAATGTAGTTTTGATTATTTTGTGCCAAATAGTTTGGAGGTTGAAGAATTGAGTTGTGAGATCAATTTATTTGTCAATGGTAATATTGTAGGAGACATGCGCTTCCTGACAGCAATCGTAGATTATCAACCAACCATGTTAAACCCTCAAGTTATTACTCGAACTTTTAATAAAATATTCATTTCATATGCTCATCAAGATATAGAGCAAGTGAAGCATATCGCTCTCGCTTATAAAGCACAAGGAGCGGATTACTTCTTTGATAGAGATAAACTGGCTGCTGGTGATATTTATGAAGAAGAGATTTTCAGATATATAGATAATGCAGACTTGTTTA
>CABQIM010000092.1 GCA_902464375.1 uncultured bacterium
GTAAGGCAGAAGCCTGCAAAGCTTTTATCCCCCAGTTCGAATCTGGGTGTCGCCTTTTTTATTTATTAGTTATCACAAATCTAGAGTTGTATGGAAAATATTGAATTAAAACGTTTCTGGGAACAGGTTAAAGAAGAAATTATTGCATCCTTACCAGAGAACGCTCATCCTTGGATTTATCCGCTTGAAGTTTCCGGATATGACAAGGGGGTATTAACTGTAGTCACCGGTCAAATGATGGGGCGTGATTTATTGCGTAAGAACCATTATTCTCAGATGGTTGAAGCACTAAAAAGAGTTTCCGGCAACGACAATTCCAGACTTGTTATTATTTATGATGAGAATGCTGCTAAAACGTTAAAGCGTGAAACAGAAAAACTTCAGAAAAAAGCTAGTGAAAAATCTTTAAAAGAACAGGCTATTGAGAATTTGTCCAATATGCAATCTGCTGCAAATCTTAATTTGAAATACAAATTTGAGAATTTTGTGCAAGGCGAAAATAGCAAATTTGCTTATTCTGCCGCAATGGCTGTAGCTAAAAATCCTGCCGGAAAATACAATCCGCTTTTTATATATGGCAATTCCGGTTTGGGAAAAACCCACTTAATGCAAGCAATTGGGCATTATATAATTTTTAATAACCCAAAATTGAGAGTTAAATATACTAAAACAGAAGATTACATTAATGACTATATTTCTAATAGTAGAAAAACACATAATACTATCGAAAACATGTCAAAATTTAATAGAAAATATACAAATATTGATGTTATTTTGATTGACGATATCCAATTTATTGAATCAAAAATTAAAACAATGGAAAATCTGCAATACACATTTGATAGTCTTTATAATAAAGGTAAACAAATAGTAATCACGTCAGACAGAGTTCCTAAAGAAATTCCGACTTTAACAGCAGCTTTATGTTCAAGATTTGAAATGGGTTTGATGATAGAACTTATGCCACCTGATGTAAATACAAGGTTTGAAATTATCAAAAAACTTGCGATTGATAATGATTTACAGTTTGAAGAAGAAGCTCTCAAGTATATTGCAAGAAATTTTTCCAACAATGTAAGAGAATTGGAAGGAGCTTTCACAAAAGTTTGTGCTTATGCAGAAATTACGGAACAAGAACTTACTCTAAAATTAGCTCAAGAAGTTCTAAAATGTGATGAAAAAGATGAAGAAGTTAGTTTTGATAAAATTGCAAGAGTTACAGCTAGCTATTTTGACGTTGAGATCAATGATATTAAAGGAACTGCAAGAGGTCAAAAAGTTTCGATAGCTCGACATATTTCAATCTATTTATGCAGAGAAATTACAAACCAAAGTTTTGTAAATATAGCAGAATTTTATAATAAAAAACACACTACTATTATGTTTGCTCATGACAAAATTAAAAAAGAACAGAGCACAAACAGAGATATTGCCAATGCCCTTAGAGAAATTCGAATGGCGCTAAAAGTTATGTAGCCGAGTCGGCACTCGTTTTTGAACAGAGTTTATGTTAAATAATATTAGTGTAAGGTCAAGTTTTTTGCTTGGCAAGATTAGGGGATTCAAATAATGTTAGATAATATAAAACATTTATTACTCTTTAAGTCTGTCGATAAGGATATCGCAGATAATAATTTTGAATCCGCTTTAGAAAAGTTGAATTACTTGATTAAAGAAGAATTTAAACCCTCTGAAACATTCTTAAAACGTGGACAATTGTGCCATAAATTATTAATGTTGGAAGATGCGTATTCTGATTTTACATACATAATAACTCATTGTGTAAAAAAAGATATTGCATACAAGGAACGTATGACTTTGAATTTTGAAATGGGCTGTTTCGGGGAAGCAATATCAGATGCTGCAAAATTTTTAGAGAATACTCCATGTGATTTCGAAATACAAAAAATCATATTTTTATCACTTGTATTTTTGAATAGAATGGAAGAAGCTAAAGATTATATTCTTGCTATTTTTAACAATAATAAGTACAAAACTCTGCAATTTTTGTTTCAAGAGGTTGCAGTATTGCTTGCTGATGATGAACTTGCAAAGGGTTTGAAGTTGTTAGATTCCATTGATACAATAGATCCTGACAATCCAATAAAATTGTTAAAAGAAGCAAATATATATGAAATTGCCGGAGATGATAACAAGAAAACAGAAATCCTTAAACGTATAGATTCTGTTTTTCCAAAATATTTTATTTCACATTTTAAATTTACTGATATGTATCAAGATAAAGATATTTTAGAAATATGTTTTCTTTTGGAACTCAAGATTTTCGATACGCAAAACCTTTTTGCATACCCGATGAAAATTCTGGAAGGGTATAAGAATCATATTGAAGGTCACATTATAGATTCAAAAGAATGTTTTGAAGCTGCTGTAAATATAAATCCAAATAAACCGGAAGCTTACGTTTTGTTAGCACAGACTTTGCAATTAATGTCAGGATACGATAATCCTGATTATTTAAAAATAGCAGAAGAAAACTATAAAACAGCAATGGAAATTTATCAAAAAGAAAGTCTGAATGATAAAGCCGAAGAAATGAAACGTCAAATAAAACACATTACATCCGGCGTTAGCATGTATAATTAAAACTTTTAAAGTTCAGCTAAAACATCTTTGATATGCTCGTCTTCAACTCCCTTATAGTTAATTCTTCCCGACGTTATAGGCTGTCTGTAGTCGTACTTGTTTATAGAACGTGATTCTACAATTACAGAAGGCGGCAAAATTGACCACTTATACAAAGCAGTTGACATTCGCCTAAAGAATTTATCTAACCACTCTATTTTTTGTTCTTTAGAAACGCTGTTATGTTTTTCGTAAACAAATTCTGTTTCCAGTAAATCCTGATAACCTTCGTTTTTGTTTTCAACTCTCCAAATAATTTCGTCCAAAAATTCATATGGCATAAGCGCATCTTCTGCAATAAGAGGCTTTCCTGTCTTAGGGTCAATTGCTAATTCTGCTCCCGGTTTCTTTAGGATAATAGCTTCCGGGATTGCATTTTTTACTTCTCGATTAGCATTCATCCAACGTGCGAACGCAAATAATTTTGTTTTCGGAACATCCGCAATTGGCGCAAAGCCTCCGGACATATCACCGTTTATTGTTGCATATCCCATATACAATTCTGATTTGTCAGATGTTGCAATTGGAATACAAGAAGAAAATTCATTACTAATTCCCCACAAAAACATAGCTCTTGAACGCGCTTGAATATTGTCGGGTGTAAAAGATGTTTTGTATCGTCCATCCCACTTTGTTTCTACTGTCTTAAATAAATCACTTAAACACGCTGTTGTTGTATTAATCATTGGACGAATAGTAGCCTCTGTAAAATTGATACCTAGGTTTCTAGCCAATTGTTCCGCATCGGACTTACTTTCTTTACTTGTTATATGAGAAGGCATTGATACGCCAAAAACGTTTTCAGCTCCTATCGCATCGGCAAGAAGAACAGCACAAACTGTTGAATCTAAGCCGCCGGATAGTCCTAGAACAGCACGTTTGAAGCCACATTTATTGAAATAATCACGTATACCTTGAATAATCGTTTTGTATGTTCTTTCTAAATCAGATTCGTATTCAAGAGTAAATACTTTTTGTTCTGTTAAGGATTTATCCAGACCTCTTGTAAGTGGATAAAGCTTGCCGATACCTTGGGTTGGATTAACAATAAGGAATTGTTCTTCAAAAGACTTAGCACGCGCAATCAGTTTACCGTTTTTGTCAAAAACTCTACTTGAACCGTCAAAAGAACTATTATCAATTGCACCAACTTGGTTTACATAAACTATTGGAGTTTTATATTTTTTAGCCACAAAAGATAGCATATTATGTTTAAGTTGTTCTTTTTTAGCTCTAGTAGGAGATGCTGAACAATTGATAAAGATTTCCGGATTCTCTTTGGAAAGTTCATCGATTGGGTCTTTCTCATAAAGATTTTTATCGAAAAACTCCTTATTATTCCAACAGTCTTCACAAATTGATATACCATATTTATCAAAGATTTTTGAACAATCACGAACTGTATCTTTATCAAAATGCCTTAATGTATTTGCAGGCTGAACACCTACAATAGGAGAAGGTTCAATGTATCTGTAATCATTGAACTCTGAATAATTTGGAAGCAATGATTTGCGAACAATTCCGGTAATTTCGCCATCTCTAAGTATAGCAACGGAATTATAGAATTTTTTGCCTTCAGCATCTTGTTTTCTAGGTTCTACAAATCCGACAAGAGCAGTCGTGCCTACGGTAATTTTTGCAAGCCCCTTTAACCATTTGATATTTTCTTCTACAATAATCGGATGTCTGTCAATAGTGTCTTCTATAGGATAGCCCATCAATGCGAGTTCCGGAAAAACAACTAAATCCAAGCCGATTTGAGAAGCGTATTTTATGTACTTTGCAATCTTTTTTGCGTTATATTCAACATTGCCAGCCATAGGATTAATCTGTGCCATTCCTATATAACCACCGTCTGATACAATGCTTTTTATTGCATTAATTATGTTTTCTGGGATATTTTCTCCATGAGAAAATCTTTTGTCTACAATTTCGGATAGTTCGTATAAATTCATCTTAAATCTCCAATAAGTTGATTATATCGTGCTAATAGAGTAAATGCAAAAATATTCTAAAAGATGAAAATAAAAGTAACAAAAAAATAAGTAAAATTCGAATAAGTGTATTTTATACTCTTTATATTTTGTCTATAATTTGCATTATTAAAAGAATACAACCACTTGAAGAAATATTAAGTGTATGTTATAATAAAAATAGAAAGAGGATAAATCTTTCAGAACCGTCGAAAAATGACGGGGAAAGGTACGGTAAAGATATAGTTAAAATTTGATTGAGTCCAAATGGTTACTATTTACCCCCTTGGAGTGTTATAGCCCCACACCACTCTTAAATAAAAAAGGTATCTGTTACTTAAGAACATAGCGGTGAAAGCAATGGATACGATATTATTACAAAGACCCCAGTTTGAAAAAGCTGCAACGAGTGCGGCAGGAATCGGAATTGCCTTATGTTTATTGCTGGTTCAAAATCCGATTTTATCAGCAAAAGATGGGCTAACCGGTATTTCTCCAAGGATAAATTACTTAAAAGAACAACAAGAACAAAAAGAACAAATTTTTGAACAAGAAATTGTAGCAAAGTATAGTAAGTCAAATGTGATAGAAATTGAGAAAGGTGTTAAATATGTCAGAATGATTCGTTTTTACCAGAACAAACCTGTTAGAATTAATATTGTAGAACTGTCACAGGGTGTAAATGACAATTTGGTAATAGAACCGTCAATTGCTTCAGACACATTGGCGCACAGATCAAAAATTAGCAACATAGCCAATAAGAGTAACGCAATAGTCGCAATTAACGGAGGATACTTTAAACCACAAACAGGAGTTCCATTAGGAACACTAATGATAAACAAAAAGGTTTATACAGGTCCAATATATGACAGAGTAGCAATGGGTATTTTTGATAACGGATTTGATATGGCTAGAGTTCAATTAAGAGCTTCTGTAGTAACTAACAAAGGAGGACTAAAAATTGATAATATCAATCAGCCTAGAATGTTGTCAACTCATACAATCGTCTATACGTCGGATTGGGGAGAATTTTCTCCGCCTTGTCCAAAGTATGGTAAGCAGATAGTAATCTCTAACGGGAAACTAGTAAGAGCATCATACGGAAGTAATCAGATACCTAAGGATGGTTTTGTAGTAGTTGGTTCTCAAAAAAATATTGATACCATAATTAATGCAAAAAGATTTAAGTTAGATATCAAAATAAATCCTGAGTGGCAAGATGTAAATCACATAATAAGCGGCGGGCCGTATTTAGTAAAAAATGGTGATATTTACGTAGATATGACAGCCCAAAAACTCGGTTCTGTTGGCGGACGGAATCCAAGAACAGCAATCGGATACACAAAAGATAATAATTTAATAATGTTAACGGCAGACGGAAGAGAAGGCGCATCTATTGGGCTGACTCTTAATGAACTTGCTAATCTGATGAAAGAGCTTGGTTGCGTGAATGCAATGAATCTCGATGGCGGAGGTTCAACCGTAATGTACGTAAAAGGAAAAGTCGTTAACAAGCCGGCTGTGCAAGGCGGTATACCATTATCACATACTCTGATGGTCAGAAAAATTAGCTAGAATTACATTCCATAATACTTTTACATACCCCTATGGAAGTAAAAACTACCCCTTTCGGAACTCGTTTCCGAAAGGGGTTTGAGTGTGGTACTACGTACGTAGACATTGGGTCGACTACTTGGTTAGAACGACAGGATTTTTTTATAACTACAAGCTCCGCCTCAAAGTATTACCTACAAATTTGGCGTGTCCCCTCCCTTTATAGGGGGAGGGCTAGGGTGGGGGCTTATTA
>CABQIM010000093.1 GCA_902464375.1 uncultured bacterium
AAATAGGTCTATTGTATAGGATATAAATATCCTATACAACTTTTACTATAAGCAATAATTTGATGCTCCATTAATTTACTTATTTACAATTTTTTCAACCTTGCGTAAGTGGCATCCATAGCTTTTTTCCCCATTTTCCCAAAATCAATTGTATACATAGTACTATCCCCAATTTGAATAACATCGGTAATATGACCTATGCCTAATTTATCATGGAACACTCTTTCTCCTACATTAAAGAAATATTGCGTTGCAGTACTCTTAGCTAATTCTTCCGCCATTTGTTGTTTTTCTTGTTCTGCATCCTGACGTTTCTTTTCTTCAAGTTTGCGCTTCATAACATTATCTTCAAAGAAAGCTTTAATTTTTTCTTCCTCTTTTTCTTTATTTAGAGGACTTTTGTTAATAATAACTCGACTTGGAGTACGTTTTACTACATTTGTAGTCTTTTTAACATTTGGAGCAACAAAATTTGAGCCAAATCCGGTTGAGCTTGAAGAAGAACTCTTCGGTGCTGAGAAATTTGCACCAAATCCGCTAACAGGTTTTACATAACCATCTGAATTTGAACGGACAGAAGATGATTTACCGGAGCTTCCATTTGAGTAGCCTCCGCCACTAGCTTTGCCTCCATTGAAACTACCCCCGCTAAATTTACCCCCTTGGCGAACGGATTTTACAGCGCTATTAAATGTACTTCTTGGTTCTGAATATTCAGAGAATGCTGATTCTTCTTCCTCTATTAATTTTGCAGGAATTTCTTCTAAAAATCGGCTAGGTGTGTAATATTTATATTCACCCCACATTTGACGGCGTTTTGCGGTTGTTAAATATAATTTAGTTTCAGCTCTCGTTACACCAACATACATCAAACGTCTTTCTTCTTCCAAATCAGAAATACTGTTTGAGCATCTTGCAGATGGAAAAATACCTTCATCACATCCTGCCAAGAATACAATAGGAAATTCCAAACCTTTAGAAGCGTGAAGAGTCATAAGCGTTACATTGTTTGCAATTTCATCCATGCTATCAATGTCTGATACAAGAGATACCTGTGATAAGAATTCGCCTAACGCATTATCCAGTTCTTCCGGTTCAAATTCATTCGCTACGTTTACAAGTTCCTGCAAGTTTTCAATTCTGGTTTGGTCTTCGTCTGCTCCTGTTGCTTGAAGTTCTCTCAAGTATCCGCTTTTTTCCAAAATCAAGCTCAAAAATTCTGGAAGAGAATATCTTGTTTGCGCTTCTTTTAACTTATCCATAAGCATCGCAAAATCTTTAAGTTTTGTGGCAGTACCTGATTTAATCGCTTCAATATCATCAACTTCTCTTATTGCACCAAAAAGACTGATATCTCTACTATCTGCGTATTCCTGTAAGTGTTTTAATGTAGTTTCACCAATTGCACGCTTTGGAACATTGATAATTCTGCGCAAAGATTGTGAATCATCGTTATTATAAATCAATTTAAGATATGCAATTGCGTCTTTAATTTCCTTACGGTCATAGAACTTTAGACCACCATAAATTCTATATGGAATACCTGCTGCAATGAGAGCTTCTTCAAGTGCTCTTGATTGAGCATTTGTTCTATACAAAATCGAAAATTGATTATAGTTATCAGAAGTATCTTTAATACGTTTTACTATGTAATTTGCTTCATCCGCTTCGTCTTGCGCTTCATACAAAGAGATTTTCTCTCCATCACCTTTTTGAGAATAAAGGACTTTGTCTACACGTTCTTCATTGTTTTCAATAATCGCATTTGCAGCATTAAGAATATTTGCAGTAGAACGATAATTTTGTTCCAATTTAACCAACTTTGCTTTTGGAAAGTCATTTTGGAAATTCATAATAATCCTAAAATCTGCACCACGCCAGCTATAAATAGATTGGTCGACATCGCCTACTACGCAAAGGGAACGACTATCTGGAATATCCGGCAGTAAGTTTGTATAGAGTGCTTTTACAAGTTGGTACTGCGCTTGGTTCGTGTCTTGGTACTCATCGACTAGAATATGTTGGAATTTATCATAGTATTTTTTTCTAACTTCCGGATTTTGTTCCAACAATTTAACACAAAGCATCAACATATCATCAAAGTCAATAGCGTTGTTGTTATTAAGTGCATTTTCATAATATTCAAATACTTTAGCAATATTTTGTGACTTAAAATCTCTTGCAAACGTTGCAAATGTATATGCATCCTGCATTTTATTTTTGGCGTTTGAAATCACAGCTTTAATTAATTTTGGCTGATAAATTTTATCGTCCATATTCAACTTTTTAACAGCCTGCTTAATTATCGCCATTGAGTCGGTTTCATCGTAGATTGTGAAATTTTTATCTAATCTTTTTCCTGACTGAAAAGCATAATTTTCAATATCTTGTCTTAGAATACGTCCGCAAATACTGTGAAAAGTACCTACCCACATATATTTTACAATATTTTCACCCAAGATAGCAGAAAGTCGTTCTTTCATTTCTTTTGCAGCTTTATTAGTAAATGTTACTGCAAGAATTTTTCCGGCAATCGCACCGTTCTGAATCATATATGCAATTCTTGATGTTAAAACTTTTGTCTTTCCACTACCTGCACCGGCCAGTATAAGTAATGCTCCCTCAGTCGTTTTTGCAGCTTCTAGCTGCTCTTTATTAAGATTCGCTAAAATATTTTCCATTCCCCTATTCCCAAACTGTCAATTTTGTGATATTATATATCAGCATACACAAAATAAACGGAAATGACAATATTATTTTTAAAGGTGGTACAATGAGCGATATTTTCAATTCAATTGACGACGACAACAAACAACCTTCCATAATGGTTCCAATGGGAGATATGGATACAGCGGAACACTCTCCTGACACGGTAGATGAGTTAGCGATGGAGTTAGCAACTATTAAACAGCCCGCCAAAAGAATTGCAATAATCGGTTCAAGAAATCTTGCTATTACGCACCAACAAATGATTGAAACATTAACAACTGCTCTTGTTAGACAAGGCAATACCATTATTACATCCGGTGGTTCTTGCGGTACAAACGCAGCGGCAATTCGTGGTGCAATGAAGTCTAATCCTGATAAATTAAAAGTTATTTTACCTCAAACTATCGGGCAGCAACCTTCTGATGTTCAAGATCAACTTATCGGAGTTCCAAACATTGTTGAGCATTCAGATAGAGCTATGATGACATTAGCTGACGCTTCTAGAGTTTGTAACAGAGAAATTATTGATGATTGTAATCAGTTAATCTGTTTCCTTTCTCATACCAGCAAAACTCTTCATAGAGCAGTTGAGTATGCAGAAGAAGGTCACAAAGTAGTTACAGTATTCTATTTAGATTAGGGGTAAATGGGAGAATAAAAACGAAGCTTACGCTTGTTGGTTTCGCTTTTTGTTCAAAACTACTCCAAAATTACTCTTATACATCTAATCATTATTCAAGGATAAAATTATGGATTTAATAAAGAAGCTCACAGGCAAAAATCCTGCTGAGTATGAGGTTGTTGCAAAATCATTGGTAGACAATACTGACACGGCTCTTTTTGCAAAACTAGTGAAACAAGACGATTTTTTGTTTGATTTTGTAAAAAATAATGTTGCAGCAAGAATCAAACAAGCGTGTAATAAGGATAATTATCAGAACTTGATTTCATTTTTTGATTATTATTCACCATCATATGACACAATGATAGCGCAAGTTTTGTACAATTTTGGCGGATTAGAACTATTGCCATTGATTAAAGAGATATTCATAAACGGAGATAATGGCAAAAAAGCATATGCTACAAAATTTTTATCTTTAGTACCTAAAGAATATGTAAAAGAGCTCATACCACTATTAAGAAACGCTGCAAAATCAGATTTTGAACCTTTGAGTGTAAATTCAATCGAAATTTTGGCTAGAGCAAATGACGAAGTATTTAAAAATGAAGCAATAGAATTATTAAATTCCGATGACGAATTTGAACAATACAATGGAGTAAAATACCTTGTAAACTTTAAAGCAAAAGATACATTGGAACAAATTCTAAAAACAATGAAAGAGTCTTCACTTTCAGAAAACATTGCATCTGAAATACCGTATCTTATTCCGGTAGAAGAACTTGTCAAAACAGACGATGGAATCTTAGTATTGTGTAATATTGTGAATGCAATACCGGAAATATTGCCGGTTTCTGCAGTTCTTGATTACAATCTATTAGAAATTTTTGAAAATTTATATCATAACGATTTAACAAGCACATCTGCTTTATTATTAAGATTAGCGCAAGAGAAGCTTGCAGAACTCACAGCTAATGATGAATATTTGTTTGATTGTGATAAAAATACAAAAGACGAAGTTATTGCAATAAACAAATTTTTATCAAAGATTGACAGTAATAAGCTAAAAAGCCTGCTTTACGATGAATTGTTTGATGAAAGTGATTTTGTATTTTTTGCAGTAGATTATGTTGACGAAATTGAAGAACTCGAAGCATTACTTGATTCAAGCAACCCAATGCTTGTTCTAAAGGTTTTGACAAAATTAAAAGAACAAAATGCTTTGAGAGCCGAACATAAGCAATCAGCAATCAATTCTATTGATGACGAAACATTAAGAGCTTGCATTTTAGCTTTATAAGCAGGAAGAAAAACTACCGCAATCTAGCTGTAGCTTACATTTCCCAATTCAAGGGATTTATTAAACTCTCTGACTAAGTCAGACGAAACATGCCAATTAATTTTTCCGTTCGGATATTTTATGTAATGCTTGGTCGAGCAAAGCGTCGTAACATAGCAAGCATCCAATATATTCATGAAAGAAATATCAACACTCATATTTTCACAATGATATTTGTCTATATAAGATGATATATAGTCAACAGTATCTTGAGGTGTTGTCGTATTCGGGGTAAGCGTATCGCTATTTGGTAATAGTTGTAGCATCAGTATATTTTTCCTTAACAATTAATATAACGACATTATTCTCAAATTCCTTAAATAATTTATATACAAATCCTGCAAAAAGATGATTTTTTATTATATAATTGGGACATAAGGAGATTTATTATGCAAAAAGAGAATGCTTTAGAAGCCGCAAAGAAAATCAAAATGCTAGTTTTCGACTGTGATGGTGTTATGACAGACGGCAGTGTTACTTATGATGAAAATGGAGTTGAATACAAGACTTTTAACGTGAAAGACGGACACGGCATCGTTAGAATGAACAAATCCGGATTCATAACTGCAATTATTACCGCTCGTAATAACGGAACGGTTGCTCATAGAGCGAAAAATCTTAACTTTACAGAAGTTTACCAAGGCAGACAATACAAGTTACCAGCCCTAGAAGAACTTATGGAAAAATATAATTTGGGCTACGAAAATATATCTTATATGGGCGATGATTTACCTGATATCTGTATTTTAGAAAAAGTTGGTCTGGCATGCTGCCCTGCAGATGCGGTAAAAGAAGTTCTTGATATATGCAACTTCAAATCAACAATTAACGGTGGCCGTGGTGCAGTAAGAGAACTTTGCGATTTTATTCTTGATGCACAAGGCATTGAAAAAGAATATATTGTATCCGAAGGAGCTAAAAGATAGTTATTAAAATTGTTTAAAATTTGTTAGTAGGAGAACAGCATGAGAATTGACGGAAGAGAAAACAATCAACTTAGAGATATAAAATTCACACATAACTTTACCAAACACGCATTAGGTTCAGTGCTTGTTGAATTTGGTGATACAAAAGTTATAGTAACGGCTTCTGTAGATTTAAAGAAACCAAAATGGATGGATGATGAAGATAATAGAGGATGGGTAACAGCGGAATATTCATTGCTTCCGGCTTCTACTAACACACGCTGCAAAAGAGAACGCGAAAAAGTATCAGGCAGAACCCAAGAAATTCAACGCTTGATTGGCAGAAGCTTGCGTGCTTGTGTTGATTTAGAAAAAATGCCTAAAATGACTATTACGATTGATGCTGATGTTATCCAAGCTGATGGCGGAACAAGAACCGCAAGTATTTGCGGTGGATATTTAGCACTAAAAGACGCTGTAGAAAAACTTATTGATTCAGGAGATTTACAAGAAAATCCGATTATAGAACCTATTGCAGCAATCTCTATAGGTATTGTGGATGGAGATATCAAATTGGATTTGAACTATGCTGAAGACTCTCATGCACAAGTTGATTCTAATGTTGTGTTAACAAAAAGCGGTAAAATTGTTGATTTTCAAACAACTTCTGAAGGTGAACCTTATGAGTTTGATAAAATGATTGAGTTGTTTAATATAGCGAAGAGCGGGATTAATCAGATTATTGAATATTATGGGGAATAATCTTTGTCTTCCCCCTCGCCCCTTGTGGGAGAGGGTAGAATTTCAAGTTGAGCTTTGCGAAACTTA
>CABQIM010000094.1 GCA_902464375.1 uncultured bacterium
ATCAATTATATAATTCATTAATTTTAGAAAAAGCTATTCTAAAAAAAGAATTGGAAGAATTTGAAAAAAATGCTTTTGTAGAGAAAATTAAGGGCATGTTTTCTTCTAAAGAAAAACTAATTTGTGACTATTGGAAAAAATAGCTTCTATGAGTTTTTTATAGTTTATGGTATAATTCTGTTAAGAGGGTTATTATGTTGACTATAGACTATGATACAAAAAAATCAATCAGAGGCGCATTCGGTGAAGAACTTGCGGATTTGGGCGCCAAAAATTCAAGAGTAGTGGCTCTTGATGCGGATTTGTCAGGTTCAACGCAAACATCTTTGTTTGCAAAAGCTTTTCCGGAACGCTTTTTTGATGTTGGTATTGCAGAACAAGATTTGATTACAACAGCATTAGGTCTGTCATTGGAAGGTTTTATTCCATTTGCTGCAACATTTGCAGTGTTTGCAACAGGACGAGCTTATGATCAAATTAGAAATTCTGTTTGTTACCAAAAATCAAATGTAAAAATTGTAGGAGCTCACGGTGGAATTACTGTTGGTGAAGATGGTGCCAGTCACCAGGCTTTAGAAGATATTTCACTTATGCGTGGACTTCCTAATATGACAGTGATTGTTCCGGGTGATTATGAGCAGACTCGTCAAGCTGTAAGGTTTGCAGCAGAATACGATGGACCGGTTTACATTCGCCTTTCTAGAATGAATGTTCCAATCGTATTCGACAGTGATTATAAATTCTCTTTAAACAAAGCTGTTGTCTTAAAAGAGGGTACTGATGTTACTTTATTTGTTACAGGTGATATTTTGGCAGAAGTGCTAAAAGCTTCTGAAATCCTTGAAGAAAAAGGTTTGTCTATACAAGTTGTAAATATTCCTGTAATAAAGCCTTTAGATGTTAATACTATAGTAGAGTCAGCAAGCAAAACAAAACATGTCTTTACAATAGAGAACCATTCTATAATTGGTGGCTTGGGTTCTGCGGTTTGTGAATGCCTATCAGAAAGAGCTCCAAAATTGGTTCATAGAATTGGTGTTAATGACTGTTTTGGACAAACAGGTACGCCAAATGAATTGTTAAAATGTTACGGTTTAGACGCTAAAAGTATTGCTGATAGGATAATTGAGTTAATAAAATGATACAATTAAGATCTGTTACAAAAAAATATAAAAATAATTATGCACTAAAAAATATCAATTTGGATATTTTATCAGGTGAATTTGTATTTATTACGGGTGCATCGGGTGCCGGTAAATCAACATTGATGAAAATGTTGTACAAGGAAGAAACACCAACTACCGGAACTGTATTAATCGGTGGAATTAATATCGCAAATTTACCTCCTGAAAAAGTTCCTAATCTAAGAAGATGCATGGGAATTGTGTTTCAGGATTATAAATTATTACAAAATCAAAGTGTATATGATAATATTGCGTATGTTATTAGAACACTTGGTATAAGTTCTGCTGATATAAGAACACGTGTAACAGGTGCTTTAAAAGTTGTAGGTTTGTTGGATAAAGCGAAAGCAAAACCTTCAGAGTTATCTGGTGGTGAACAGCAGCGTGTAAGTATTGCAAGAGCTCTTGTTAACGGTCCTCCATTACTTATTGCAGATGAACCTACTGGAAACTTGGATCCTAAAAACTCTTTAGAAGTAATGCAGATTTTGGAACAAATTAACCAAAGAGGAATTACTGTAATTGTGTCAACACACGATTATACTCTTGTTGATAGATTCAGAAAACGAGTTTTGACCCTTGAAAAAGGTGAAATAGTTAGAGATATTCAGGCAGGTACTTATGGACAATAGTAGACAGCAATTAAAAAAACAGGTTAAAAAACATATTCCAAAAGATTGGTTATGTGAGTTAAGAATTGCTTACAGAATTGTCATGGAAGCTGTTAACGATATAAAAAGAACTGGTATTAACAACCTTGTTATAATTACGACAATGGCTGCCATTTTAACTTTGTTTGGTGTGCTATTCCGATTCACATTATCACTTTCAACATTTGCGAATGAACTTGGTAATGTATTGGAAATTTCTGTGTATTTGAAACCAAATACATCTGCAGCTATTGTAAAAGATAGAATTCGTGAGATTAAGCATGTAAAATCTGTGACTTTAAAAACAAAAGAAGAGTCTTGGAGTAGTTTGAAACAAGAGTTAGGTTTGCATGATATTTCCAATCCTTTACCTGATACTTTGCGCGTAAAGGTTGATAAACCTGATAATATTTCAGAAGTATTCAATCAAATTAAACCAATCGGTGGCGTAGAGGATATGGGTTATGCGAAAGAACTTGCTAAAAAAATGCAGGTTTTAACTAATGTTGTAAATACGACAATGGTGTTTGTAATCATAATATCAGCAGCTTTAACGATAACAATTATTAATAATACGATACGACTTGTTATTCAAGCACGAAAAGATGAAATTGAAATTATGCGTTTAATGGGGGTTAGCAATTGGTATATAAAAACTCCATTGATTATGCAAGGTGCATTTTATGGCTTTGTATCTTCAATAATAGCAGTATTTCCACTTAATTGTATACAAGGTTTGCTGATAAATGTGCATAAGTTTTTCTTGATACCAAATCCTGCTTTTGCTCAAAATGTTGTTATAATAACTCTGTTGGTAATTGGTACAACATTTGGGGCTATCGGCAGCTTCTTATCAATAAAAAAACATTTACAAGTATAGAAAAAGGTGACTTAAAATGGATAAAACAGTAGAATTAGTAAATAGTGTAAAAGATATACATGCGATGCCTAGTGTAATTGTAAAGGCATTAAATATAATGAAAAAGCCAACTGCTAGTATGAAAGAGCTTGGTGATATTGTAATGTTTGATCAATCTTTAACTATAAAAATTCTAGCATTGGTTAATTCTGCGTATTATGGATTTTCACAGCAAATTAGCTCTATTAACATTGCATTGTCACTTTTAGGGATGGTAAAAGTTAAGAATATTATAGTTGCTGTTGCAATGAAGCCAATGATGTCAAATGCAGGTGATAAAGAACTTTGGAAACACTCAATGCGCGTTGCTGCAGGTTGTGAATACTTAGCAAAATTAACTAAAATAATGGATGAAGATGAAGCTTTTATTGCAGGTTTTGTTCATGATGTAGGTAAAATTGTTTTACACATGGCAAATGAAAAATTATATGCAAAAGTCGCGAAAGCTATTGAGGATGGTGCAGATGTATTAGATGCAGAAAAGAAATATTTTGATTCTGACCATGTAAAAACTGGCTCTTTATTGGCAAAAAGATGGCAGTTGCCGATTCTGTTAGCAAATATTATTTCTTATCACCACGCTCCATCATTGTCTTCAATTCCTGTGCCGTGTAATTTAGTAAGTCTTATTGATAAGGTTGTTCAGACCGAATTTAATCCAAACTCTGTAGATAAAGACTTTATTAAATCCTTGGGAATTGATATCGAAGATTTGGAAGATTTAAGAGAAGCTGTTCTTCAAAAAGCAGAGGTTCTTATTTCTGAATTAAGTTAATTAGGTTTTAATATGCAAGGTCGAGTAGTTTTAATAACAAATGATTCTGATTTTTTTGAATTTATTGCTCCAAAACTTAAATTAAGAAAATCAGACGAGTTATTTAGGTTTAAATTTGAAGATATACCGGAAAAACTCCACCTGTTGCAAACATCTGTCTTGATAATTAATAGTGAGAGTTCTAAGGAACAGACTATAGAACTTCTAAGGATGCTTAAAGGTAATCCTACTATTATATTTTCTTTTAATGAGGACGAAAATTTTAAGATAGCATGTCTAAAAACTGGTGCGTTATCGTATTTTACACCAATGACAAGTGATGATGAAATTGATATTGGGCTGACATCGGCTTTAAATGTTTCATCATTGTTGATGAAGAATTTGCGTTATCGGGAAATATTAGAAAAAAATAATTGTATAACTCCAAATAATGAGGTTTTTTTAGATTATGTTAATGTTTTGGATAGAGAGCTTGATAAAATAAATAAAACCTCGACTCCTTCTGTTTTGGCAGCAATTTCTCCTAATGAAAAAACGAAATTTTTGATTAAACCAAATCAAATTGAAACAATTATATTAAATAATATTAGAAAAAATGATATTCTTATGAATTTTGCCGTGAATAAATACTTTTTGCTTTTATTTGATACGGATATAGATGGGGCTCAAAAAATTTGGGCAAAAATATCTTCTCAAATTCCGGAAAAAATTTATGCAGGTTTTGCAAAAACTTTTTCAAAAAGCAGACAGCAACTTATCAATGAGGCTCTTAATAAGCTGCATGAAGCAATAAATTATGAGAAAATTGCCGTTAGTATGAGTAATTCAGAAGCTTCTACTAATAACTTTAAGCAATTTAGACAGGACTTTAATAAAAAGATTGAGCAAGTTATAACTCCAACTTTTTATCATATAAAGCAAAAATATACAGATAAACTTTACGGTGTTATAATCGAGCAAGAAATTGGTGATGGGTATGGTATTTTGAGGATTAAAAGTCGTCAAATTCAGTCTGTATTCAAGATTACTAGTGCAGGTTTTTCTAAAATAAATATTGATATTACTTATTTATCCGGAAACGAAAATCTTGATACGAAAAGAATAGCGCTTGAGCCTGACGAATTGGAAGCGGGCTTTCTAGAAGATTTATTGGAACAGTTTATATTAGAGTTTAAGAAGGAGATAAATGATGGCACAACTTAATTTAGAAGACAGTTTAGTTCTGATTATTGATGTACAAGAAAAATTGTTAAATGCGGTATTCAATAAAGAGCAAGTAGAGAAAAAATCTGCAATTGTTGCAGAAGCTGCAAAAATCCTTGGAATTCCGGTTGTAGTAACAGAACAGTATCCAAAAGGATTAGGTAATACAATTCCTGCTGTAAAGGATGCTTTAGCTGAAGATACTGAAGTCTTTGAAAAAACAGCTTTTTCAGCATTAAATAACGAAGAAATTCTTGAAGCAATTAAAAAACATAATAAAAAGCAAATTCTTATATTTGGTATTGAAACTCATATCTGTGTAAGCCAAACAACAGCAGCATTAAGAGAACTTGGCTATGATGTAAGTGTTATAAAAGATGCTTGTGGAAGTCGTGCAGAAGAAGAATATCTTGCAGGATTAGAAAGAATGAAAGATAATGGCGCTTATATTATTACGACTGAAATTGCATTGTTTGAATGGCTAAAAGGTGCAAAACATCCAAACTTTAAAGCAGTACAAGCGTTAATTAAATAATTAATACTTAGAAGATATTTTAAAAAGCGCATATTTAAGGCGCAAAAGCTTAGCAGAGGTCGTACCCAGACCTGTCAAAAGCATTGTGGATTTATCATTTGTGCGCTCATCTTCTATATTAAATTTATCAAAAAGAATTTCTGATAGCTCGTAGCCTGTCAGATTTTCTTTTTTAATAAGGATTTTTGTTATATCATCACCGTAAAATTCAATTTTACCTATTTCTTGTTTCAATTTTTTGATTTCTGAGATTAAAGCTTCAATTTTTTCTCTGCCTTTTTTAGAATTCAAATAATTTATATTGGCTTCAATTGTCATTAGCATAGGATAAGATGGAGATGTCGTGTTGATTAGCTTAAATGCTGAATCAATATCCAAATCACAATTTGAATGTAATAATGCAGTAGGATTTATTCCTCCTGCTGTTTTATGCAATGATTGAACTGTAAAATCAGCATATTTTATCGCTGATTCAGGTAAATTATCTGAAAACGGATACAAGGCTCCGTGCGCTTCGTCGACAATTAAGTAAACATCATTCTTTTTACATACTTCGCTGATATGTGGAAGGTCTGAAACAATACCTTCATAGCTTGGAGAAGTTACAATAATTGCTTTTGGAGAGTGTTCTTTGATTAACTCTTCTATATTTTCTAATCTTTCGTAAATTCCCCATTCTTCGTTGTATGGCAAACTATATTCGATTATGTTTGCGCCGGCAAGTTTTCCGGCATTTTTATGGCAGGGATGAGATTTATCCCAGACTAATAATTTATCATTTGGCTTGCAACAGGCTAATACAGCAGTAATGATACCGCTTGTAGAACCATTTGTTAAAAATTTTGTTTTGTGTGTATTGTATATAATTGCAGCTTTTTTTTCTGCTTCCTCTAAAGCTGCTTCCGGATTATATGCATCAACTTCTGAAATATCAGCACGATACCATTGATAAAACTTGTGTAGTATACAAAGTTTTCCATCGTGTGATGGAGTTGTAAACAAAGATGTTCTGTTTTTTTTTCTTAATAATGATAAAAGTCCCATAGTTAAATTTTATCATAAA
>CABQIM010000095.1 GCA_902464375.1 uncultured bacterium
ATAAATAAAATTGAAAAATTTCTTTCTTGGGGGTATTCATATAAAGAAATTGCAGATTTACTAGATATTTCTATTAGAACAATAAGAAATCTTATGAAGGGCAAAAATAATAAATAATAATTAGTAAAAAGGCGGTGGGAAACCCACCGCCTCTTCTTTATAAACCCTAATCAACGAACTTGCATGAAATATTAGTTCTAACCATAACTCACCTACCACTATATTAAGTTCAAAGCGATACTTGGAGTTTGGTTTGCTGTTGCTAATAATGTTGCAGAAGCTTGTTGCAAGATTTGTGCTTGGATGTAATTTGAAGATTCTTCTGCTACATCGGTATCTCTCAATGTAGATAGAGATGATGTCAAGTTTTGTGATTGAACATCAATTGCACTAACAGCTGATTCTACTCTGTTTTGAGCGGCACCAATTGCAGTAACTCTTCTTGAAATTTCATCCATTGCAGTATCAATAAAACCTAACATTGCAGAAGCACCGTATGAGTCTTTTTTGTCAGACAACAAACTATAAGTACCATCCTTGCTACTATATGCTAGACCACTACAAGCCGCTGCAAATGCTTTCAAACCATCTTGAGTATTTAATTTAGCAATATCGCCACCAGCATCTGTTAATAATTTTGACAATTCAACCTCTTCAGTTTGAGGATACTGCGTCTTATCATCAACCTTTTTGTTAACAGTTGTTTTACCACCAGAAAATAATGCACTGATTTTTGCACTTGAGAACAATGATACATCAAGGTTGATTACACTGTTTGCTTCAGAATACAAGCCAACTTGTAAATTAATACCATTTTTAGTCATGCCTGTACCTTTTGGGTTACCATCATCAATGTAAGACATCAATTTAATACCATTAAATTCTGAGTTTGCTGCAATACGGTCAACTTCTTGTAATCTTGCATAAACTTCTGATTGAATTGCCTTTAAAGATGAAGAACCATAAGTTCCGTTAGCAGCTTGTTCGGTCAAATCTCTGATTCTTTGTAAGTGGTCAGTCAACAAACCATAGCTTTGTTCTGCAGTTGTTAATAAGTCTGCACCGGTAGCAGCATTATCAGCAGCGACATCCAGTGTACTTATTTGGGTATTCCATCTGTTAGCAATAGAATAACCAGCAGCGTTATCTTTTGCGTGATTAATTTTGTAGCCTGTTGTCATTCTTTCGATAGAAGTGTTCAAGCTGTTCGTCGCACTACTCAAATTTCTTTGAGTGATAATTGACGAAATGTTTGTGTTGATTGTGAGTGACATAGTTGGATCTCCTTTCTCTCTTTCTCGATACGTACTTAAATTAGCTGCACAATCCTTGTGCAACACAATATGTTACTCATGCCCAATTTGGGACTTTTTTTGCGTAGTTGTCCTGTGACTGTTTCTTTCTTTAGAAAAATACAGCCTAACTAAGCCTGTGATTAAATCACAGTTTTTATTCTCTCCTTATTTTTTGATATGCACTTTCTAGAGCATTATTCGTACTCTATATTTTTCTCTTCCTGAGAACTTGTAATTTTTCCAACAAGTTTTACCCTTGATTAATTTAACGATTTCCTACACATTTTTCATAAGCTTACTGACATCCTTTGTCAATTTATCACTTATTCAAAACATACATTCCTTGTATTTACTTGTTAGATTTGTGATATATACTTCTTACAATAACATTATTGCTTCACGATATAACAAAAGTAAACTGTTTGTTGTTATTTTTTTACAAATCTTTATAAAAATTAAATAATTTTAACAAAACTAAAACGGGGTATCACTTTATTGGCATAAGTTTGCAGCGTTTTAAAGATAGAAAAGTTTTGTATCTTTTTGTTTAAAATTTTGATGATATTATAGCCATTTTGAACTTTTTTGCTTAATAGAATTTTATTCAATTCAATTAATACCCACTCGCATTCGTACTGTTCACGTGTTGTGTCTACAAGCGTAGCCCTCTACCTCACCCTTTACACCACACTTACTAGCTTGTAAGTCCACATACCAACCGGTTAGTGAAGCAAGAAATCTCCTGCTAGGAGAGGGAATGCGCCATACTTGTAAGTTCATATTTGAGGCGAAGCGTATAGTTTTTAAACAATATTGTAATTTTCATCAAGCAGCCGACCCAATGTCTACGTACGAGATTAAATGAACATTAAGCTTGTAACTTCGCTTTTGAGGCGGAGCGTGTAGTTTTTAAACTATTTTGTAGATTTTATCAAGGAGCCGATAGTTATGTCTACGTACGTAGTACCTAGAAGTTTATTCTTTCTTTTTCGATAACTAAAGGTTTCTTTTCTGCAAAACGACAAAGCATGATTACATATTCGCCAATCAATCCGATTCCTAAAATCTGTACAAATAATAAGAAATAAAGAGATAACATTTTCTTAGGAATAATGAAATTTGTGTAACCTATGTAGCAAATTAGACTCAAAACAATCATTGCAAAAGTTATAATTGTTCCAAAAAATCCTATCATTGCAAGAATATGAACGGGAACCTTAGTGGTTCTTGTTAAGCCAAGCATGCCGTTGTTCCAAAGCGTCATAAGATTAGCCTTATCAACCCCATTTTTTCTTTCAGGCTCATCAAAATCAAGAATTTTCATAGAAAATCCCATATCCAAAACAGCACCCCTAAAATAAGGATATGGGTCATGAAGTTCTTTCAATTTATCCATGACTTTTTTGTCATAGAGTCCAAAACCTTTATAATTACTGACTAAGGTTGCTCCTTCATCTTTCATTAAATCAAGAGCAAAATAGTAGAACTTGCGTAATAGATTTAAAAAAGAAAAACTTCTTTTTTCGTATTTTCGTGCGATAACAACATCGCAGCCTTTTTCCCAATTTTCGATAAAATCATTAATCATTTCCGGTGGGTCTTGCAAATCTGAAGCTAAATATATTACTGCATCAGAATTTGTTTGCTGCATAGCATAATTTGTAGATTTTATATGACCAAAGTTTCTGGAATTAAAAATCAATTTTACACGTTTATCATCTGCTGCAATTTTTCTTAGTTCGTCTTGAGTGAAATCAGTTGAAGCATTGTCAATGACAATAATTTCAAACTCGTATTTATTTAAGTATTTTTCTGTAACTTTATTAAGTTCTCTATACAAAACCGGAATATTATCTTCTTCATTAAAACAAGAAGTAACAATGCTAATTTTTTTCATATTTCCTCTTTTATTACACGTAATCCCAATCTGATATTAACATAAATTGCCTGTTTGTAGAATAGTTTTAAATCTTGTTTACAAACATACTTTATAAAAAGGAGATTTTTAGAATGAAAATGTTAATGTTTGACTTTAGAGAGAGCGAAAAAGAATTTTTTGAAAAGAATGAATTCATTGATTTTGATATAACATTTTTTAGCGAACCGTTGGACGATATGACTAAACTCACAGAAGACCAAAAAAATGAAACATCGCTAATAAGTGCTTACAGAAGCTCAAACTTAACAGCAAAAGTTCTAAATCAATTTAAAAATCTTAGAATAATCGCAACTCGTAGTTACGGTTATGGTCATATTGATATTGACTATTGTATTGAACATAATATTGCTGTACTTAATGTAGAAAACTATGGTGAAGAAGGTGTTGCAGAATACACAATCGGCTTAATGATAGCACTCGTTAGAAATATGATTTCTGCAATTATAGATCTGAAAAATCACAAAATAAACTACGAAAAATACGAAGGTCGTAGTTTAAATAACATGACATTAGGAATTGTCGGCTGCGGAGAAGTAGGAGTTTTGGTTTCGAAAATTGCACATTTTTTAGGCATGCATGTTTTGATTTATTCTTACATGCAAAACCCGAAAGCCGCCAACTATTGTGAGTTTGTAGATTTTGAGAGATTGCTTAAAGAATCTGATATTATATCATTACATATTCCTAGTTCACCGGATAATTATCATATGCTTGGTGCTGATGAATTTGATAAAATGAAAGATGGTGTTTATATCGTTAATACAGCAAGAGGAGCTTTGATTGATATAAGAGCTTTGTACGATAATTTGATAAAAGGAAAAGTCAAAGGCGCAGCACTTGATGTTATGGAATGTGAATTTTTATCAACTCATCCTGGAGAAATTACTGATGCAATAAAAGATTCTAAATCTGATTGTGTTGAAATTGCACTTGTCACACAAAAATTATTTAACCTTGATAATGTAATCATGACGCCGCATATCGGATATAATACGCATTGTTCTGTCAATTATTTGCTGGAACAAACATTCTATAATATTAGAGATTATTTAAAAGGTATTTATTCTAATAGGGTTTGTTAATAACAAATACAAATTTACCACTCAATTCTGGATTTATAACTTTTACCGTGCTAATATATTTAGGCGAGGTAGATATGTTAAGACAGTTTTTAAATTCAAAAATACACAGAGCCACAGTTACAGATGCTAATTTAAACTACGTTGGCTCTATTACTATAGACGAAGATTTTTTAGAAAAAGCTAATATTTTAGAGTGGGAAAAAGTTGAAATTTTAAACATCAATAATGGAGAAAGATTCCAAACTTATGTTATTAAAGGCGCTAGAGGTTCAAAATGTTTCTGTTTGAATGGCGCTGCTGCAAGAAAAGCACAAGTCGGCGATAAAATCATTATTGTTACTTATGCTGATTTAACTCCGGAAGAAATTAAAACTCATAAACCAACAATTGTACAAGTTGGCGAAAACAATACTATTGTCAGGCAATAGTACCCCTACTAAACTTTTCAAAAAAAAGAAGAAAAAATTCACAATAAGTACACGCAACATGGGTGTGAATATTGATAAGAACGAATATTATGAGATTAAACTCTCAAATTCTGCTTATCCAGAAAGGGGACTTTAGTCTAATATTCTTACACCACTAGACGAACCCGTACCATAATTGTTTACACGATATCCTTTGCCCCAAGGGGTTGAATAGCTATCTATATTTTGGGTTCCATAAGTTGTAGGATATGAACTTCTTGTCAATGATGAATCTGAAAAAAATGGATCATTATCAAAGTTTGGAGTGTATCCTGTTATTTGACCCGAAAAATAATTAGCTAAATTACCTAGAAATGTTGTTTTATAATTTTGTTTTGGGCGAGATAATATTGCATTTCTTACATTATCATATCTTGTATTAATGTCACCACTTTGTACTGCACCAAAAGCTTGCATTTCTAATCGTTGCAAACGTTCTAAATCACTTTCTCTCGAATAATTACGATTAAGCGTATATTTTTCTAACGCATTAATATCAGAAAAGGATGAAGGCGTGTTTACATTTCTATAATATCTATTTGGGCGATTATTGGAATATCTCAATGTATTATTGTTGTTATAAAAAGCCGGATTATACCCGTTTATCATCGGCATTGGATAATGCGATGGCATAAAATTTGAATTTCGCGGTGGTAAATTATGGTAATGATTACAATTACAAGGTGGGTAAAATATTTGACCGGCGGCAAAAACAGGCATTTGCGGAATTTGAGAAACATAAAGAATTAATAACATTACAAATATATAACGATACATAATAAATCCTCCGTCATTATTTATTTAACTGAATAGATAAACTTTGTATATTCACCAAGAAGGTAGATAATAGACTAAAAATTTTTACCCATATTTTGCTCCTATTTATATTTACCCCTTGCAAAAAAGTTAAAATTCTATTAAGATATATGTATAAATATTAAGAATTTCAAATTTTTGTAAATACAAAGTTAAAGGTGGACAAATGGCAGAGAATGAAGAATTGCAAGAGATGAGTGGAGAAAACGAAACTCGCCAGAAAATTTTGGTAGCTGATGATGAAGCAAGTATCAGAAGAATTTTGGAAACTCGTCTTAAAATGGTTGGCTATGATGTTGTAACAGCTGAAGACGGTGAAGAAGCAGTAGAAGTATTTAATAAAACAAATCCTGATTTGGTAGTGCTTGATGTTATGATGCCAAAAATGGATGGTTACGGTGTAACTCGTGAAATCAGAAGAACATCAGATGTTCCTATTATTATTCTTACAGCATTAGGCGATGTTTCAGAAAGAATTACAGGTTTGGAACTTGGTGCTGATGATTATGTAATCAAGCCATTTAGCCCAAAAGAATTGGAAGCTAGAGTTAAGGCTGTTTTGAGAAGAACTATTAGTAAAGATGTAATTATTCCCGCTTCAGGTTCAGCTGCATCTGGCGCATCTGCAAGTTCAAAAGGTGGTAAAAATATCATTACAACCGGTGCTATTAAAATTGATACAGCAAGAAGACAAGTTTATAG
>CABQIM010000096.1 GCA_902464375.1 uncultured bacterium
CTCGGTCAACCGACTATGATATATAGTGAATATTTTGTAGAAGATAGAATGTCTGGTGACAGATGAAAAGCAGCATAAAGAATAGCGGTGAAATTCAAACAAAGGAACCTTACATCAAATGTAAGTGGTGTATTTATGCTTTGTGTAGTAAAATTTTAATTGTAAAAAAGTATGAACAAAAAAGAGGTGTTAAGAATGGATTATACAAAAAAACTTTTAGAAGTACGCGACCTGCACAAAGCATATTCCAAAGAGGGCGTTCCCACAAAAGCACTAAACGGAATTACCTTTGATGTTCTAAGTGGCGAATATTTGGGAATTATGGGAGCCAGCGGTTCCGGGAAAACAACATTATTAAATTGTATTGCTACGGTCATTAAACCTACCTCTGGACAAATTTTGCTCTCCGGGGCGAATATAAGTGCCTTTGACGGTGCTAAGTTAGCGGAATACCGTGGAAATAGAATTGGTTATCTGTTTCAAGACTTTGCTTTGCTTGATAATTTGACAGGCAGAGAAAATATTCTGTTGCCCTTATCCATTCACAATATAGATAGTTCCATAGCCGAAAAGCACCTAAATGATATAGCCGGATTTCTTGGAATTACTGATGTTCTTTCAAAGTTTCCGGCGCAAATGTCCGGCGGTCAAAAGCAGCGTGTAGCCGCAGCCCGTAGTTTGATTTCTAATCCAGATATTATTTTGGCTGATGAGCCGACAGGCGCATTAGACACAAAAGCTGCACGGTTGCTTATGGAAAAATTACAGGAAGTCAACCAAGTGCAAGGACGTACCATTTTAATGGTTACGCATGACCCTAACGCAGCAAGTTTCTGTTCCCGCATTTTGTTCATACAGGACGGCGTTATTTTCCATGAATTGCGTCGCAAAGTTCCGACAGAAACACGGGAAGAATTTTATGCGCGCATATTACAGGTAATGGCGCAAATGGGAGGAGGGAGCGCAAATGTTCTTTAACCTTGCATGGAGAAATTCCAAACGTAGCCGCAATGAAAATCTGATTTACTTTCTGACAATGGTAACGGCGGTAGCGGCATTTTACATTGTGCTTTCTCTCGGAGCGCAGGACGTTATACGCTTTTTAAGCAGCCTTGAAAGCGATGCCGTGGAACGGCTGCTTACAAACCTTTTACCTACTGTCTATGTTTGTGCATTATTATTTGTATTTTTCCTTGTAGTATTTGCAAATAAGTATCAGCTCGAATGTCGCAGCCGGGAACTAGGATTATATTTGATGTTTGGTATGACAAAGACCCGATTATTTACGCAAATTATGACAGAGGGGCTTATCACTTCACTTGTCGCCCTCTTGGGTGGACTTATCTGCGGTGGTTTTCTATCCGAAGTTATCAGCCTTGCAACGGCACGTTTAGTCGGACACGGTGTTATTGCACATCAATCAAGTTTTTCATTAAGCGCAGTTTTCTTTACGATATTGGGATTTTTAATCATCCAATGTGTGGCGTTGTTTATACTATGCGGAAAATTGTTTAAGAAAGAAGTCCACCAACTGCTTTATGGAGAAATGGGAAAAAAACAACACACGGGCAGCACACACGGAAGTTTGCTATCCCTTGTAATTGGTACGGCAGTTTTACTTGTTGCATACTGGGTTGTCATAGAACACTTCATGACTGGCGGTGGTGTAATGCTGCTTGTTGCTGTCCTGCTTGGAATTGTTGGAACAATTCTTTTTATCCGAGGCATTGCCCGGCTTTTAAGTATAGTAGCTGCTTCTAACAAACGGAAAGCGACAAATGGACTTTATGTATTTACTTTGCGACAGCTTCACGAGAATGTTGTTTATAAATATATTTCAATTAGTGTTGCGTCTATTCTGATGATGCTTACCATTATGTTTATTGCAAATGGTTCTGCAACTATTATGTCGCATGGGAATGAATTAACAAGAACTTCTGCTGTTTATGATTTTACAGTAATGGGCGAAGAACAGAATGTTGAGCAATACCTTTCCGACGACCAAATGCGAGTTTATGTAGCTAATCTTAACCGTATGGAAACAGGGAACATGAAACGTCCTGCTTCCGGGGAAATGAAATCCTTTGTTGACTGGTCTGTATTAAGAAAAGAGATTGTTCAAAACTTGCCAGAGGGTGTAATAGACCCTGCGACACAAGAAGCTGCCAGTTACGAATTTGGTTCACATCAACCCGCAGCCCTTAATCTGCTTGGATTTATTGATACGGGGAGTGTTTCTCCTTATATGCTCCCAGTTTCATCATATAATCGCCTGTTGGAAGCCGCAGGAGAAAAGCAAATAAATCTTGAAAATGACGAAGCTGTTTTTTACCTCAACCCGGACTTTTTAGAAGATGAACAGGAAGATACCGTTGCTCTGTTAGACAGGATTGCAGAGAACGCACAGACAAGCGGTAATGCGTTGATTTCCATTGACAAAAAGTCAGTTACACTTGTTCCGTCTGTACCGATGAAAGGACTTACTGCTGATGAAAATGTTAAAATTGTAACCGCATTGATTGTTTCCGACGAGATATATCATAACTATGTAGACCCGGACACCTGTTCTGTATATTGGAATTTCTGTATTCCGAATGAGATTGTAGAAGCAAACGGACTGATGCTGTCCGTTATGGAAGCACGCGATTTGCTGAAGCCGTCCGGTCTGTATTACGAAAGCTATCTTGATAATTTCGGGCGGCAACTATTTTATCTTATCTCCGGGAGTTACATGACTTTATATATGGGCTTTATGCTATTGATTATCGCGTGTGCATTGCTTGCTTTGCAATTCTTAACACAAATGCAATCGACAAAATCAAGATATTTGACACTCTCAATTTTGGGTGCGAGGCGAGAACAGATAAAACGGTCAATTTATAAACAAGTTTTATGGTATTTTCTACTCCCCCTAATGTTGGCTTGTATAAGTGGTACGGTTGGTCTTTATGCAATGCAGCAGCATTTATACTCTGACAGCACAAGGATCGGGCAATCTTATCCGTTGTTGATTATTATGGCATTTACTGTCGTTCTTATTATGGCAATTTACGGTGTGGCTGTTGCGCGGACAGCTACACGGGAAATCGGAAAAATAAATTACAAGCCTAATTCATAACAGGCTTACGTGAAAGGAGGTGGTCGTATTGGCACGAATTATGGTAGTTGAAGATGATGTTTATATGCGGGAAGAACTGACGGATTTATTGAGAAAGTCGGGGTATGAAACAGCCTCGTTATTTGATTTTGAAAACGCAATACCGGAAATTACAGAGTATTCCCCCGATTTGGTTTTACTCGACATAAATCTTCCATTTCATTCCGGCTTTGAAATCTGCAAAGAATTAAAAGCAAAGCAGCTTGGAACAGTGTTGGTATTGACAGCAAGAGATAAATTGCAGGACGAACTTCACGCATTAGGATTGGGAGCTGATGACTACTTAACAAAGCCGTGTAATATAGAGCGCCTGCTTGCCCGCATTAAAAATTTATTACGACGCAAAGAGGAACAGATACGGCAAGGCTTACTGGACGGGAACGGATTTTTACTTGACCCAAACACCTTTACAATTTATGTGGGGAAGAGTTCTTCCCTCATGCCACCCAATGAGGGAAAAATATTGCTTGCGCTTTTGAAGAAAAGCCCTAATCTTGTTACCAAACATGAGCTGTGCAACGTGCTTTGGGGAACGGAAGAATGCATTGACGAAAATGCGCTGCAAGTAACTTTTACGCGATTGAGGAAAACGCTCCGTGAATTTGGTCTTGAAGAACGGATAGAAACAGTACGCGGACAAGGCTACCGCTTGAAAGAGCAGGTGCGATTATGAAGAAGCTAAAAATATTTTTAACCTATATTTCCTCTAATCGTGTATGGATTATCACACTTGCCTGTTTGGACGTATTCTTTATATTCCTTGCCTGGCTGGCTAATCCAGATTATTTTATCAATTATGTTGCATTGATCATTTTCGTATCATTTGCCACACTTGCTATCCCGCTTGCTATATCAATCAGAAAACGCAACAAGACAGACGCTATTTTTCGGCGTTTTCTATTGGAGCCAGACGATACCAACGAATACTTACTGTGTGAAGCTGTTCCCGCAGTATTACGCCCTTATATCTGTGAATTGGGGCAGCATTTGAGGACGCAGCAGGAATATATCAACGAACAGAAAATTACAGTTACAGATTATCAACACTACATTGAAAATTGGGTACATGAAATCAAAAAGCCGCTATCCCTTATGACCTTGCTACTGGACAATCGAAAAGATGAAATGTCCCCTTTGGTTCATACCCGTATGCTGTATGTACGCGACCATACCCGACAGGATATAGAACAAATTCTATACTTTTCAAGGCTTGGGGCTACTCATAAGGATTACTTTTTTGAGCCGCTTTCAATTCTTGAAATTTGTCGTGAAGCAGTTGAAGATAATTTAACGCTTCTTGAAGAAGCTGGATTTTCTGTTGAATATACCGAAAACGATGCTCAAGTGATTTCTGACAAAAAAGGTTTGATGTTCATTTTAGGACAGATAATCAGCAATAGTGTGAAATATACGGGGAACAATCCTGCTCCTCGACTTCTCTTTTCCATTGCTGATAGTGCGGATAATGAACAGATTTCTTTATCTATGAAAGACAACGGCACAAGCATACCGTTGTCTGACTTACCTTTTGTTTTCGACAAGGGGTTTACTGGAGATACGGGCAGTTACCTTAGTCGTTCTACGGGTATGGGGTTATACCTTGTTCAGAAAATGGCAACTGACCTGTCTATCACGGTGGAGCTAAAAAACAATTCTTGCGGTGGAACAACTGTAACCTTGACGTTCCCGAAAGTGGAGCGTCCATTTGGGAGGTAATGAAATGCAGTTACAAAACGAAACAATAAAAGAGCGCACACCAATAAAAGGCTTGCTCATTGATTGGTTGATTATATTTGGAACATATCTTTTTATCCGTGTATTCTTCGCCCTCTTTGGGCTTCATCAGAATATTGTCATTTTGGGCTGTTGCCTTGCGGTATTGCCATATCTTTTGGGGGCAGTATATTTACAGAAATCCCACAAGCAATGTCCATTATGGCTTTCTGCATCGGCTATTTTAATACCGTCCATTGTTGAAAAAATAGCGATATATTTATTTGGTGCGTACTTATACAATTTAAGCCCGATAAATGTTTTAGGAGTTATGGAAGCAATTAAGAGTAACGCATCATACACAAACTTCATTAAAAATCAATCAGCACAGAATTTAATCAATCTATCATATTTGAATTGGACATACATTCTATGCAGTATAGCTATTTCTGTTTTGGTTATCTTGCTTTTAAATCAGACAAAACAGAAAAGTAATAAAGGATAAAGAGAACTTTATGAAAGTGACATAGTATAAAACATCTGCCACTCGACGGCAAAAGAAAAAAAACGTCGCACAGCAAATATATAGGGTTAATTGTGAGATGAAAATATGAGAAATTAGCTGTATTTGATATATCTGAATCCGGCAGAGAGATTGGAGAAAAGTTGATACTTTTGCTTGATGAAAGACAACGGAAAGAACTTGCACAGTATTCGCCATATATTGCAATACCAAAGGTGTCTTCGCAAAACAGAAGATATATTCCGATGGATTATCTTGAAGGAGAAATAATTCCAGGCGATAAACTTTTTACAATGCCGTCAGCCACAAGTTACGAGTTTGGAATACTAATGTCCAATGTTCATATGGCATGGACCAGAGCAGTATGTGGTCGACTAAAGAGTGATTATAGTTATTCTAATATGATTGTTTATAATAATTTCCCTTGGCCTTCTCCAACAAATGATCAAAAGGAAAAGATAAGAAAAACGGCACAGGCTATCTTGAATGCTAGAGCACTTTATACAGATAGCAATCTTGCAGATCTTTATGATCCTTTGACAATGCCAACAGAATTACTGAAAGCACATAAAGCAAATAACAGAGCAGTGATGCATGCTTATGGATTTAGCATTAAAATGTCAGAAGCAGACTGTGTTGCTGAATTAATGAGAATGTATCAGAAATTGACAAAAGAAAAATAATGATTACCCCAAAGGGCATTAACCATAAGTGGTTAGTGCCTATTTTTTTGCTTTTTTTCAAAATCATCTGACTTTATACATTCTGCCACATGTGATT
>CABQIM010000097.1 GCA_902464375.1 uncultured bacterium
TATTTGTATCTAACTTATTAATATTAGTTTGTGATAATTTGTTTGTGTAACCTGTAAAACCTGTTTTTCCAATGCCGTCTAAACCCATATTTGTTCTCCTTTATACTCTTTTCTCTTAAGTTTCTTTATCCTAATAATTGATTTTCACATGTATATAAAGTATTTTTGTGTTGAAAAATTGCCTAAATCGTATATATTTTATACATATTTTGTAACATTTCTTTACATTTATCTTGTTTTTCTTTTTCCGCTTGTTTGGCTGTATGACTGAAATGTAGACTTATGGCTAATGGTAAAAATATACAGTTTTGTTAATATTGTTATAGCGCTTATAAAATACGGCAGAAGACATTTTAGGAATTATGGATAAGAAGAGTAGCGAATTTACGGTAAGAGAGCTTGATGTATTGAATTTTTTAGTTAACGGTGACAGCAATAATGTTATTGCTGAAAAATTATGTATAACAAACCATACTGTTAAAGCGCATCTTACACAAATTTACAAAAAACTCGGGGTAACAAACAGAACATCTGCTGCTATTAAAGCCAAAGATAATAACATTATTCCTCATCCAGACTCAGAACAGCCATAAACGCCTCTTGCGGAACTTCTACTCGTCCAACAGATTTCATTCGTTTTTTACCTTTCTTTTGTTTTTCCAAAAGTTTTCTCTTACGTGAAATATCTCCACCGTAACATTTATCCAATACGTTTTTACGCATTGCTTTAATATTTGTTCTGGCTATTACTCTTCCGCCGACTGCCGCTTGAATTGGCACTTCAAACAGCTGTCTTGGAATAATTTCTTTTAACTTTGCAGTCAATTTTTGACCAATATAAAACGCACTGTCCTCGTGACAGATTACAGAAAGCGCATCAACAACTTCGCCTGCAAGCATAATATCAAGTTTTACAAGTTTTGAACGCTTGTAATCTTTGAATTCATAATCCATACTTGCATAACCCTTTGTGCGAGATTTCAATTGGTCGTAAAAGTCTGTAATTACTTCACTGAGCGGGATTTCATATTCAAGACTTGCACGAACTTTGTCGATATAAGTCATATTTTTGAAAATACCACGTTTTGTCTGTGCCAAATCCATTAATGTTCCAACATAATCATTTGGTGCAATAATTTGAACTTTCACATATGGCTCTTCAATATAATCTCTAAGTTGAGCAGGCGGAAGGTTTGCAGGGTTGTCGATTTCAACCATTTCACCGTTTGTCTTGTAAACGTGATAAACAACTGACGGAGCTGTTGTTACGATAGAAAGCCCATATTCACGTTCTAAACGCTCTTGTGCAATTTCCATGTGCAACATTCCCAAAAATCCGCAACGGAAGCCAAAGCCTAGCGCACTTGACGTTTCGGGTTCAAACGTAATACTGCTGTCATTAAGTTTAAGTTTTTCCAAAGCCTCTTTAAGATCCGCATAATCGTCATTGTCGACAGGATAAAGCCCTGAAAATACCATCGGTAAAGCTTCTTTATACCCTGGAAGAGGTTCTGTTGCAGGACGTTCAACGTTTGTAATTGTATCGCCTACAAATCGAGTTAATTCCTTAATAGAGCCCGCAAAATATCCAACATCACCACAAACAAGTTCATCAACCTGAACCCTCATTGGTGTTTGATAACCAAGTTCAACAACCTCATATTCTTTACCTGACGCCATAAATCGAACTTTGTCACCAAGTCTGATTTTTCCGTCCATAATCTTAAAGAAACAAAGAGTTCCTAAATATTGGTCATAAGCACTGTCAAAAACCATTGCCCTAAGCGGTTTTTCAGAATTATCCACAGGTGGTGGAATAAAATCAACAACAGCTTCCAAAACTTCATCAATACCAATCCCAGCCTTTGCACTGACAGGAATTGCCATAGAAGCATCAATTCCAAGAACTTCTTCTATTTCTTCCTTTACTCTTTCAACATCAGCTGACGGAAGGTCAATTTTATTAATTATAGGGATAATTTCCAAGTTTTGCTCGATTGCAAGGTAAACATTTGCAAGTGTTTGTGCCTCAACCCCTTGTGTAGCGTCAACAATCAACAAAGCACCTTCGCACGCTGCAAGTGAGCGAGAAACTTCATAAGAAAAATCAACGTGCCCTGGAGTATCAATCAAATTAAACTCATAATCCTTGCCATTCTTGGCTTTATATTTCATACGAGCAGAGTTTAATTTAATCGTAATTCCACGTTCACGCTCAATATCCATTGAATCCATAATCTGATTTTGCATATCTCGTTGAGCAACTGTACCTGTTCTTTCCAGCAAACGGTCTGCCAACGTTGATTTTCCATGGTCAATATGCGCAATTATACAAAAGTTTCTAACATTATCTCTATATTTCATAATTTTTATTATATAGAAAAAATAGAGAACATCAAGTAAGAAGAACGTACTGACGTGAAGATTAGCTACAAAGGTCGTATCAAGGTAGTTAAGCAGATAGGAAGCTAGGAATTTAAAGGTCGATAAGGCGATAAGGCGCTAAGACGATAAGACGATAAGTTCATTGCAAAAGAATGACGTGAATTGATGCTATTTAACGAAACAATTAAACCTAAACTGTCACTCCGGACTCCAATCCGGAGTCTATTAAGTTAAGTTACTATGTTACTAAGGCACTAGGGCACTAAGTTCGTATCAGCGGTATGCACCGCAGTTGTTACGGTAGGTCGGGGTACCTACCCCGACATCATGAATATTATCAACATTAATAGATTCTGAATAAGACGAAAATCTACGCTGAACGCTAGATTTTCTGTCTTTTCAGAATGACAATACGTGAATAGTCGCAAACTCTCGTCATTCTGAAAGCTTAGAAAAATAATGCGAGTAACGAGCATTAATTTTTCTTGCTATTCAGAATCTATTAATGTTAATTGAAATAACATTGGCGGGATGGGTATCCCGCCCTACTTCTACTTTCTCGCTCCCCGAGTTAGACACTCGTCCGTAATTTCGCAAACCCCAACCTACCTTCTGTTACTCCGGATTCCGATCTATTCATTTCTTACTAATGATGTATAAAAAAGAACTCCGATATCTTTTTAATGACATCGGAGTTCCTCAGACAACGAACAATTTGTACTGTGTCTTTCTTTTGTAATATATTTTTCGGACTTAAATTATTATTGTCCTCAAAATAACGACTTCGTATTATTCATTACATCCGAAAGCGATAGTAATGTGTTCTCTTGGGTTAACTGCGGAGATTTTGTATCCGCGAGGGTCAACAAGGTAAGCAAATTCGTCGCCTGTAGTTTGGAATAAGCCCATTGTTCCAGATAATGCAGTTCTTGTTACGTCAACAGGAGCTTTTACTGTTTCCCACAAGCCGTCACCTAAGTTACGAGCTGCTGCACCAAATTGACCTTGAAACGCATGTCCTAACATATAACCTGCGTCATTTGAAACGTTTTCCACTGCGTTACCTAAGTTTGTAACTACACCACCAACAGTTCTACCTGCTACACCAACTAATGAGCCTGCTAGTGTAAACGGCATTTCTACCAATCTTGCAACAGGGTTAACTTGTTTTGATTTATTAACTTGTGCTTGCAAGATTTGTTTTGGTAATTCTGTTTTGCAATCACCATTTTTAATGTTTGTGAATGACAATTTTAATGCACCTTTATCACAACCTGAAGGTCTGATGACTTCTACTACCTGACCTGTTACTGTTGATCCGCAAGGGTATGTTACGCCATTAATAGTTACGTCTTCAAGAGTGTTTGCTCTGAAGTATTGTCCTACATGGGATGATTTTGCAGTAAGTTGGTCAATCATTTTAACCTTTAATGTAGGGATTTTTACGATTTCTTCATTTTCTACAAAAGCATTTTTGTTCACAGGACAAGCCGGACAAATGTTGTTTGCAGTTTTAGGGTTTGTGTCGTAACCTAAAGCAACACGAACTGTTTGCATCATTGATGCCACTTCTGCACGAGATGCTTCTTTGTTAGGCATAATCATATTCGGATTAGGCATGTCTTTCAAAGCCCCATTTTCAAGTGATTTTGCAACCGGTATTCTTGCCCAATTTGGAATAGAACCGCCATCTGCATATTTACTTAAAATTTCATCAGCTTTACATTTGTCGATATCACAAGTCATACCTTTGGCAATTGTTGCAAGTGCTTCAACCCTTGTTACAGGATGGTTTGGTTTAAAGTTGCCATCTGGGTAGCCTTTCAACAAGTTTTCATCAACTGCTTTGGCAATTGCTGCGTTAGCCCAGTTGCTTTTTGGTACATCTTTAAATAAACCTTCACGTGGCATATCGCATTTGTCTAAGTTGAAACCTTTAACCAAAATTGTTGCAAATTCTGCACGAGAAATATGTCTGTTCGGTTTGAAATAACCGTCAGGATAGCCGACAACAACGTCATTAATTGCCAATTTGTCGATATCGCATGCAGCCCAAAAACCGTTCGGAACATCAGGGAATTGACAGCCGCCTAAGTTTGCAGCAGCTCCTGTTGTTTGCATTACTTGGTTTGGAATTTCATAGGGAACAAAAGTTTTCTTTATTGCATCAATTGAATTTGATGATTGAAAATCAATAGGGCAATTATTACCATCCATCAATCTTTCGTTTCTGTCGATAGGAATACCGTTATGACGTGTAGGAGCTTCGTTTAAACATGGCATTTGTGTTGCTGCTCCTGTAATTTTACCATCTGTAGCAACTGTTGTGCCGTTAATTGCAGATGATAAAGCTCTTGCAGTTGCTGCGTGAGGTGTGTCTGTCGAAAAGATTGAGTTTGCAGGTTGACCTACGTAGTTGTTTGTACCATAAATTGCATTAGGGTAACCATAAACTTGTTTCATATCTTTTCTGTCAGGTTTTCCTGTTTGCGGACAAATAGCACATGCCGGTTCTGCCGGTTTGTCACAACTAATTTCATCAGGGCAACCGCAGTCCTGTTTCTTTGGTTTTTCGCATGGATCGCAAGGTTTTGCTTCTTGTTTTTTGCAATCGCAATCAGGCATTGCTTTTTTGCATTTTGTACATGTGTTAGGTTTAACAGTTTCACATGGACATGCCGGACCTGTTACTACCGGTAATGGTTCTGCGCAAGGTGCGGGAGTTTCCGGTGTTGCGCAAGGACAAGCCGCCATTGCTTGATTCAAGGAACACGTTGCTATTCCAACGGCAATTGCAGCTGCCACAGTAAGTTTTTTAATTGTCATTTTTACCTCCTTGTGTAATGAATTTTTTTCTAAAAATCCATAAAAACATATTTTAAAAAACCATATTAGATTATGTACTTTATAAGAGGTTATAAACATTACCGTAAGCGGTTATTCTGTTGGGCTATTTGATAATGAGATGCCAAGTCTGTATCAAGGTAGTTAAGCAGATAGGAAGCGAGGAATTTAAAAGTCTATAAGGAGCTAAGACGATAAGACGAGAAGTTCGTTACAAAAGAATTACAAAGTCGTCATTCTGAAAGCCTAGAATATTAATGCGAACGATTAGACAGTGATACTTATAAATTAAACGTTATACATTGCTGTTGTTACGGTAGGGCGAGTAATTTTACTCCCCAAAAAATACTATTGTTCTCTTTTAATTCTTAGTGTTACAATAAAATTATGACAGATATATTTGACAAACTTGCAAAATCTGATTTTAGAAGCAAGTTTAAATTAAAGCAAAAAGATAAAGATTATATTTTTCAAAAAGGTTTAAATACAATTGAGCAACACGCTTATGATTTTATATCAAAGCGTCTTGCACCTGCTGATATTCCAAATGATGGAAAACAAACACCAATGAAAGGTCATCCGGTATTTATTGCGCAACACGCAACTGCTTGTTGCTGCAGAGGTTGTCTTTCTAAGTGGCATAAAATTACAAAGGGGATTGAGTTAACTCAATCTCAACAAGATTATGTTGTAAAAATTATTATGGAATGGATAAAACGACAATTAAGTTAGTATTTTAATATATAACATTGTTGGTAATCTTCTAAAATAACTTCTTTAAGTAGATTCTTTGGATTCAAATAATTGTTGTTCTCAGAATAACGTAAATTGTGGCAATACATAATGCCATTCTGAAAAGACAGAAAATCTAGCGTTCAGCATAGATTTTCGTCTTATTCAGAATCTATTAATGTTGATTTTTTATGTCCTGCGCGG
>CABQIM010000098.1 GCA_902464375.1 uncultured bacterium
CCATACCGCAAGAACAGCTTATCAAAGTTATTACGAATCCAAAAGCCAAAGATTTAAGCAAACATACGTTTAAATCATGCATATTCAAGCCAAACCAAACCGAATCGAAATATGCTTTATAAGTCAATTCTGAAGCCAAATTCGAAGCAACTGCCCCGCCTAAAATACCAAATACGGATGACACAATTACGACCAACGGCATCATCAATGTACCTGCAATTACGCGCGGTGTGAACAAATAATGTACAGGATTTACTTTCAAAACTCTTATTGCATCTATTTGTTCCGTAACCTTCATTGTCGCGATTTCTGACGCTAAAGAAGAACCAATCATAGAAATTATCGCAAAACCTGCCATAATAACACCTTCTTCTCTAACCATCAAAATTGAAACAAGCATACCAACATAGTTACCGGCACCTTGTTTAACCATCTCACCAGCAATTTGCATGGCTATAATTATAGAAGTCATTCCGACAATAGATAAAGTTATAGGCAAGGATGAAACACCAAACCTTGATGACTGTTCAATAATAGCCTTATATGTTGTAGGAAAAGTTTTTAGCCCGTTTATGAATTCAACACCAAAAAGTGCTATATTACCCAAAGTCGTTATAAAACTTTCGAGTTCAGCTAAAAACATTCTATATAATTTATAAGTATATGTAGCCTTATAATAAATTTTCATATCAAATTGCCTTGTGTTGTATTTTACCACACATTTGATTTATTTTACAATTATTTTTTATTTGTGCTAAAATTTAGCAAGAGGAGTTTAAAAAGGGGAATTTTTATGATGTATGGATTAATATTAGCCGGTGGTTCAGGAAGCAGACTTTGGCCTCTATCGAGGGAACTATACCCAAAACAGCTTCTAAACATTCAGAATACAGAAAGTTTGCTTCAAGCAACTTTCGAAAGAATTTCTGAATGCATGCCGGCATCCAACATTATAAGCATGACAGGAGTTAAACATTTTTCTAATGTAAAATATCAGCTTGCTTCTATGTACGATAAAGCAGTTGTTCTATCTGAACCGATATCTAAAAACACAGCTCCGGCAATTGCTTTAGCTTCAAAATACATAATGGAAAAATTTAATATTGATCCGGTGATTTTGGTTGTACCATCTGATCATATGATTAATAATACTGAAAAATTCATTTTGACTGTTAAAGAAGGTGAAAAAATTGCTAACTTAGGTTATATAGTAACTTTTGGTATTAAACCTTCTTATCCGGAAACCGGTTATGGATATGTAAATGTTACTGATAAACATATAGAACGTGGTTTTAAAGTAAATAAGTTTGTTGAAAAACCTAACGAAGAACTTGCAAAGCAATATATAGCAGATGGCAATTATTATTGGAACAGCGGTATATTTATGTTTAAAGCGTCTGTTCTATTAGAAGAAGTCGCAAAATGTTCACCGGAAATTTATTCTAAGTTATCTAATTTTGATTTTTCAGAAAAAGATGAAATTCCGTTCACAGAATATGACAAAATGCCTTCAATCTCTATTGATTACGCAGTCATGGAAAAATCTGACAAAATTGCACTTGTTAAATTGGAAAGCGATTGGAACGATTTAGGAAGTTGGAAATCAATTTATGATGTAAGCGAAAAAGACAAAGACGGCAATGTAAAAATCGGTCATGTTTTGGATGAGGGTTCTAAAAATTCTTTGATGTACTCTTCTTCAAAACTTGTTGCAACAATCGGATTGGAAGATACAGTTATTGTTGAAACAGAAGACGCAATTTTGGCTTGTAAAGCAGATAGAACACAAGAGGTTAAAAAGATTTTTGAAACGCTAAAAAAACAGAACGATAACACACACCTTGTTCACAAAACAGTTTACAGACCTTGGGGATATTATACAGTTTTGGCACAAGGTAACGGATTTTTAACCAAGATGATACACGTTAACTCAGGACAAAAATTGTCACTTCAATCACATAATTTTAGAAGCGAACACTGGGTTGTGCTGGAAGGTATGGCAAAAGTTATACTTGAAGGAAAAGAACTTGTTCTTAGCCCAGGACACAGTGTAGATATCCCTCTAAAAGCGGTTCACTCACTTCAAAACCCATACAAAGATAATTTAAAGATTGTTGAAGTTCAAAAAGGCGATCCATTAATAGAAGAAGATATCATCCGCTACGAAGATATGTACGGTAGGGTTTAGGGATATTAAATTTAATACCCGTAAAATAAGTGTGCGCAATCCAATAGGATGGGATAGTAGTATTTATAACTACAAGTTTGGCGTGTCCCCTCCCTTTATAGGGGGAGGGCTAGGGTGGGGGCTAATCTAATCATTACAAATCCCAAACTCACGCAACAAAAGCCTAAAGTTTCTATTTTTATTCATTTGTTTATTATAATATATTGAGCCCTTACGGGATAGCCCCCATTTCAGAAATTAGCCCCCACCCGAATTTCTAATTTTCGAGCAAAAATGCTCTCAACTTGAAATTCTACCCTCCCCCGAGGAGAGGGTACGTGCCAAACTTGTAGCTTTACGCCTAGTCATTCTGAGAAACTGTGTTTCGAAGAATCCAGCTGTTTAACAACTTTTATTTTGAGTCTATACAACATAAATTTTACAGAGAACTCTCGTCCAGGCTATGTCATAGCGAGTTATGGTAGATTTATCTCAGATAGCAATTCCACAAGGGGCGAGGGGGGAGCGAGTATTATAATATCGTTTTCAAGTATTCTATAATATCATTTGATTCGTACATTTGTAAATTTCTATCCCTGTCTACTAAAAAAGGAACTTGTCGTTTTCCGCCAAGCTGAATTAAAGTATCTTCCGCAGTCTTATTTTTTATATCAACTTTGTTGTATTTCATTCCTGTTTCGTCCATAAAAGCCATAACTTTTTTGCAATAAGGGCAAGTTTCTAAAATAAATAAATCTAACATTTTACCTCCTTTGTTTTATAAGTTTACCTTATTGTTGCAAAAATACATTCCCCTGTTGTGGCTATTGACTATACTAAAAAGGCAAATTCTGTTTTTTGAATTTGCCTTATTTCAACTGTATAATTATTTTAGATTCCTATATTCCGTATTCTTTAAGTATTAAATCTACAAGCTCCTTAAAACTTACCATATTTACTTGATAATCTCTGCCTTTGAAGTCTGTATATTTAACAACACCTGACATTTTACCATTTTTTATTTCATTTGAAACTTTAGAACCTAATGCTTCACCTTCATCATTGGTACGACTGCCACCCTTTCTATAGAAATTAGACATTAATGTATCAATTACATGGCTAGTAGCACTTTGTAGTTTTGATTTGTCTAAACCTTTACTACCTAAAGCATTTACAATATATGAACATAGATTTGTTAATCGTTCTTTTACTGTATCAGTATGAGTGCCATTACCTTTACCCCTATGTAACATAATTACTGCATTGTTATTATACAAATCTGCAAAACTTTGAGATGTAACTTGAGATTTACCATCACCAACACCATTCAAACCATATACTTCAAGATTTGAAGATGTGCCACCCCAAACGTCATAGCCTATTGAATTTACAATTCCTTCAGCAGTCTGTTTACATTGTAAAGAGATTGATTTTGTTCCAATTTGAACGCCATCCGCTAATACCGCAACCTGTACAGTCATATATCCTTCGCTGTTACCAGAAGTAATTACTAATTCGCCAAATTGAGAACAAGTAGCAGTACCACCAGATACATCTACTACAGAGTATGTCAATTTTGGAGTTGCACCATTTGATTCAACTGTCGCAGATATATTATATTTATTGCTTGTAGACAATGCTATTACAGAATTGTCTGTCGGTAGACCTTGCCAATTTGTTACTTTAAATGTTGACGCATCACCAATTTCATTTACTTTAGCTTTCAATTCTGTCATCTTAGAGTCGATTTCACCGGATAGCATTTGGTTGATTGTGGCTGCATAGCCTGCTCCAAATACCTCTTTAACAGCTTGAGCCAAAGTTGTTGATTTTTTAGAAACAGCTTGACAATAAGAGATTGCAGCTTCTTTTACCTTTGCAGCATCGTTCTTTTCTCTTGCAGCCTCTACCAGAGCATCATACATAGTATTCAAATCATCTAATGACATATCGCCCAAACCATTCGGATAAAATTCTGCGATATTAGATTTTACTTGTTCTATAATGTATTTTTGCATTTTTTCTGTATTCAAACTGCCATCAGCATTATCAAATTCGCCATTTTGAGCCTTGCTCATAATATCAGAAATCAAAGTGTCATAAGCCGGTACTTCACCTGTCATAACATTTGAAATTCTATCAGCAAACGCAGAGCTTACAGCTGAAGAGATTGCTGATTTAAAATCTGCACTATCAATATAAGCCTTTACAGAAATTGCTTTTTTTACAGATTTATAGTTATCACTATTTTCAAATTCAGCAATTCCATAATTTTGAAGTGTTGCAAAATCTGCAAACTTACCATCAGCAAGTTTACTTTCTATAAATTGATTTATGGCATCATCATAAAGTGATTTATAAGTTTCATAATCACTTTCTTTAGTTATATCTTGCAAATTCTTTTGTAAATTAGATTTAATTATACTCTTTTGCAAATCATTCAACGGTGAATTGTCATTTGCAGTATAACCAAATTGAGATAAATCAAAGCCGTCAGAATCTTTCAACCCAGCTGTTGATAAATATTCATTAATAATATTAATAACAGTTTCGTTGATTTCTTCAGCAGAAGGAATTTCACCGCTATTTGCAGACAATTGACTGATATAATTATCAATCATGCCTTGCAAAGTACTATCATCTGCATAAGAATAACCATATTCTTTTACAATATCCTTCATCTCTGTATTCAAATATTGATTTGCGCAATAATCAGCAGTTGCCTTACGCTCAATTTCCGGAGAAATTTCTTGCAAATAGGCTTCTAAATTATCTGCGCTCTTATTACTGCTTATATAAGCATCAACTTTGTTTGCCAAAGATTCTGCAACAGACTTTTTCCAATTTGTTCTGTCTTGTACAACACTCGGAACCTCTATACTATTAGAAGTAAAGTTGTTTAATATTTCATACATTTGAATCTTATTATTCATTGTATTGATTTCATTTTTATCAAGCGCACCTTTATTATTAAGCTTTTTATTCAACTTACCGCTCTGTTTAGTATCAATTTCTTTCCAGAATTGATTAATCAAATCTGATTTAGCAGAAGCGTCTTCGCCATTCCACTCATAGTTGTTTTCCATATATTGACGAAATTCTGATTTAATAACGGTACCATCACCATTTTTATCAGCTGCTGTTGCCCAATCGCCCTGTTTTGCTAAGAATAAATAAACTTTTGAAGAAACGTCGTTTGACATAGTCTGCTCCTTTATAATTTTCCCTTTTTATTACTATGTATAACGGCACATTTTTGAAAAACTTTAGAATTTTCAAAGAAATCGTTACAAATCGTTACATAATCAATTGGATGCGAAAAGTTTGGAAGCTACAAAATAGGCTTGGCGCGTCCCCTCCCTTTATAGGGGGAGCGGATTTTCGGTAGGGCGTGAGCCCGTAAGAGCAAATAACATGGAAATGACGAGAAAATCCATTAGGATTTGTTGTCATTGGAATGTTTTGCTCACCCGAATAATCCAAGACAGGGGAGAATTTCAAGTTGAGAGCATTTTTTGCTCGAAACTTAGAAATTCGGGTGGGGGCTAACGAGTTTTTTTGAATCTGATTCATTCTACTTTATATAACTTATAGCACAATTCATACACACTTCGTTTATTTTTACATTGAATTAATCATTAGCCCCCACCCTAGCCCTCCCCCGAGGAGAGGGGACGCGCCATCCTTGTTGTCATAACTA
>CABQIM010000099.1 GCA_902464375.1 uncultured bacterium
ATTCCTAAGGTTGTTATCTTCTTAACAGCTGATGCATTCGGCGTATTGCCTCCAATCTCAAGATTAGACAAGAACGCTGCTATGTACCACTTCGTAACTGGCTTCACTTCTAAGTTAGCTGGTACTGAAAGAGGTGTTACAGAACCACAACCTACATTCTCAACATTGTTCGGTGAACCATTCATGCCAATGGATGCTTCAGTTTACGCTAAAATGTTAGGTGACAAACTTGAACAATACGGTACTAAGGTTTACTTAGTTAACACTGGTTGGGCTGGCGGTTCAGCAGCTTCTGGTGCTAAGAGAATGAAATTGTCTTACACAAGAGCTATGGTAACTGCAGCATTGAACGGTTCATTTGATTCAATCGAATTCAAACACCACGATGTATTCAACGTTGATTACCCTACATCTTGTCCAAACGTTCCAGACGAAATGCTTGATGCTCGTGGAATGTGGGCTGATAAGAATGCTTATGATGCAGCTGCTAACAAATTGGCTCAAATGTTTGCTGATAACTTCTCAGCTAAGTATCCAAACATGCCTGCTGAAATCGTTAACGCTGGTCCTAAAGCAACAGCTAACGTATAGTGGATTTGAGTTTAACTCATTTCATAAAAAAGAGGATAACCGTTTGGTTGTCCTCTTTTTGTATGGAAGATTAATGGTGCCATTTTATGCCTTATTCAACATCGTAATTTCGGTTTTGAATATTAAATTCCATTAATTTTTTGTCAAGTGCGTCTTTATCTTTGATGTTTTCAAGTTCTGCAAGTTGTGCTGTCAAAGTTTTATTGTCAACTTCTCCAGTCCATTCAGCTCTGAAATCATCAAGAAGCTGTAATTTTTCAACTTCTTTTTCTGCTTCAGCTCGATTTCTTTCAACTTCCTTCGCAGCTTCTTTCTGCCATCGATTGATATTGGCTTCATAATTTCCGGTATTTTTAATCTTTTCTTCTGTACGTGCCTTATCATTTGCCTTTTGTGCATCGGTAAGTTTTTGGCGTGTTTCTTTATCTGTAGCCGCAATATCTTCTGTTGTTTCAACGGCGGTAAAGAAATCTACAATTTTATCATACAATTGGGGGCATGCACTTTTGATTTTGTTCAAGAATGTTGTGCGCTCTTTCCCGTTAAGAACACCGTCACCAATATTGTCGCCTTTAGCATTTTTAGCGCCTTCTGTATCGCACTCCTTAAAAATAGTGTTCAATTTTGCAGTATCTCCTGCTGCAAAATTAACCCCTTGGTCTTTAAAAAATGTGTTCATGCTGCTCATGTCAAATTTGATATTTGAATAATCTGGTATTGCCATAATATTTTCTCCTTAATGTTGATACAACCATCATGTATTACGGCAGATTTTCAAAAAACTTTAATAAAAATAACGAAAACGTTACAAACATTTACAAAATATCTAACGGATCAACATCAATTGCAAGGCGAATGTCTTTAGGCATTGTGATTTTGCTTAAAAATTTAGAAATAAAATCATGCCCTTTTTGTGATAATTTATTTTTAATAAGGATTTGGAACCTATAGTAACCGTTCAATTTCTCAATGACACAAGGTGTTGGGCCTAGCGTTTCTAAATATTCACCAAACCCAAATTTTTCAGTCATTGTGTTTAAGCGCATTGCAATTTCCATAGCAGATTTCTCTGCACGAAAATTATTTTGTGATGACAGTATAAGACGGATGATTTGGCTGAATGGCGGATAATCAAATTCTTGCCGAGCTTTTATTTCTGTTTCAAAAAACTTTTCATAATCCTGTGCTTTAGCTGTCTGGAAAGCGTAATAATCAGGGTTATATGTTTGGAATAGCACTTTGCCCTTGAATTCTCCTCTGCCTGCTCGTCCTGCAACCTGTGTAAGTAATTGGAATCCTCTTTCAGAGGCTCTATAGTCAGGAATGTTGAATCCGGAATCTGCACTAAGTACACCAACAAGTGTAACATTAGGATTATCTAATCCCTTGGCAATCATTTGCGTTCCGACTAAGATATCAATTTCGCCCTTTTGGAATTTATTCAACAATTCAATGTGAGCGTTCTTTCTTGTCAAAATATCACTGTCAATTCTTTCAACTCTTGCGTCCGGATAAAGTTCTTTTATCAAAAGCTCAATCTTTTGAGTTCCAACTCCGGAAGTGGAAAGCGCATCGCTACCGCATTGAGGACAAAATTCAGGGAAACTCATTTCTCGGTTGCAGTAGTGGCATTTGAGTTTTTTTACACTTGCGTGCCAAATCATTGGTATAGAACAATCTGGGCATTCAACAACCGTTCCGCAAGCTTTACATTGCGTATATGTAGAATATCCTCTGCGGTTCATCAAGAGAATTACTTGCTGATTTCTTTCTAATGTTTCAACAATCTCTGTTTGTAAAGGTTTAGAAATAATTCCTCTGTAAGCGGCTTTTCCGTATTCTTGCATATTAATTACTTGAGGTTTCGCAAGCGGAGAATTATTGAAACGCTTTCTCATTTCAAACAAATTATTGTTATTAGTTGCAAAATAGTATGTCGAAATGTCTGGTGTCGCAGAACCCAAGATTAGCGGTGCTTGGTGAAATTGCGCTAAGCGTCTTGCTACAACTCTTGCGTCGTATCTAGGTGCAGGGTTTGTTTGTTTATAAGCGCCTTCGTGCTCCTCGTCAATAATAATCAAGCCAATATTTTGCAATGGTGCAAAAACTGCAGATCTTGCACCTGCAAGGATTTTAATATCGTTATTATAAAGTCTTTGCCAAACGTCATATTTTTCGCCATCACCGATACTGCTGTGCCATATTGCAACATCTCTTATGCCAAATTTTCGAGCTAATCTTTTTGTAAGCTGAGAAGCTAAAGCAATTTCTGGAGCTAAAAATAAAACATTTTTGCCTGAATCAATAACATCTTTTATTAATTTAAAGTAAACCTCTGTTTTACCGGAAGCGGTTACACCGTGCAAAAGAATAGGGTTTGGCGATTTTAGTTTTGCTTTTATCCCTTCATAAGCTGTAATTTGTTCACCGGAAAGCTCGAATAGAGGTTCTGTTTCCACATCTTTGAATATAGAAAGTGGATTTCTGTAAATATATTCTTCTTCTATTTTTACAAAACCACCTTCTGCAAGTTTTTTCATTGTTGCTCGTGTAGTTTTGGCTAATTCTTCAAATTCTATAAGCGAGCATTTACCTTTAGTTTTAAGTAGAGCCAAAATCTCTTTTTGACGTTTTGTTAAACCTTCGCCGTCTTCCTTAATCAATGAAACAGCAAGTGCAATTTTTGCATTTTTTTCTATTAATTTCATCGGTAATGCTGCATTTAAAACAGTCACAAAATCTGTACAATAATAATTTGCAACCCATTCTAAAAGTTTTAAATATTTGATAGAAAAAAGCGGTGTTTCATCAATTATTCGATTAATTTTTTTTGCTTTAAAATCTCCCGGAAGGTAGTCTGAAAAACCCACAATAAACGCATTGATTAATCCTTGTCTGCCAAATGGAACCATTACAGCCTGCCCGATTTGAATGATATTCTTCATCTCATCGGGTATAAGATAGCTGAATGTTTTGACTCCAAGCCCTTTTATATTTACTAAAACCAATGCGTATTTCATAGTTATTATTATAACATAGTGGCAATTATAAAATTGCAAACAAAAAGGACATCCTTTCAAGAATGTCCTTTTTAATTATCTTACATCTTTTAATGGAATTAGTTTACCATTGGGAATGCTCTTACAACAGTTACTGAACCATCAACGTTCTTTCTAACTCCTGTATCATTTTGATCGTCATCCAAGTCTGCAGCGTATGCAACCGGTGTGTAAACTTGGTTCAAATCTAATGATTTGTTTTCGAAACTTCTAAGAACCTTAGCGTTATCATTGTCATCAGGGATTGGTTGTGGTTCTGGATCAGGAGTCGGCTCCGGCTTTGGAGCGTCAGGACCAACTAAGTATGTTGATTTGCCTGCAATCTGAGTTCCGTCGTTGTAACCGTTTGGCGCATTTGTTAATTCATATGTAATTACGTCATTTTTGTTAACAGTAACTTCTTTTTCATCTCTGATGTTTGTATATTTAAGAGTATAATCTCTTCCTGGGAAGTCAACTTTCAATTTGTTAGTTGCTTTACCAACCTTGATTGTATCTGCGTGAACATCAGGTCCGGTGATTTCAATAAACTTATCAGGAGCTACCAAGTTAACTTCTTTTGCGTTAGCACCAGTTACCTTCAAATCACCCTTAGATAAAATGTAAGCTGTTGATGGTGTATCAATTTGAGAAATTGTTCCGCCATTAACGTTGATATAACCAGGAGTGCCTACTGAATCCGGAATAGGAATATAATTTTCCATAATATTCACAATTTTTTTGTCTACTGACATTGCATCAGTTGAAGTTAAGCCACCAAGATAACCGTTAGAAGAAAATTTGTATTCTTTAGCGGTCAATGTTGCTTTACCGTCTGTTAAAACATTCAAATTATCAGATTTCATTGTGATTTTGTTTGCAGAAGTATCAATCGTTGTCATAACGTGACCATCTGTAGCGTGAGCTGTTAAATCGCCACCAACGGTTAGTTTACCATCTGCAAGTTTTTGTGCATCGTAATCATAACCACCAATGTGAATGTTGTGTTTAGATTCGATAGCTAAATCGCCGTCAACTTTTGTATCACCAATTACGTGAACAAAGTGTTTTATTGTTTGATAGCAATTGTTATCATAGTTTTGTGAAACATCTTTTGTAGTTAATTTAGCGTTCTTTGTTACATGAACATCTCCAACATCAAGGAAACCACCGCCATTTGTCATTTCTAAGTTGCCTTTGACATCAGCGTTTCTTAAAAATGCTCTAGCACCGTTATTTACAACTTTAACATCACCATTCATTGATAATCTGTTATCGTTGTTAGTTTTGTTAATAGTAACGTTGCCACCTGTGATAATGTTTGTGTTGCCGTTGATTGTTCCGCCGTTTTTGATTTCTAAAGCACCAACATCATTAGTGATGTATAAATCTCCATTTACGTTCATTGCGGACATTCTAGCAACTGTTTGAGCTTTGTTCGGAGCTGTTTGGTTAAGTGCTAAATAATCTTGACCATTTGCTGTAACAAGTTTAACAGCTTTTGCATTGATTGTAGAGTTAGCTGCATTGATACCGGCTGCAACAATGCTGTAATCGCCGCCTACATTAAATGTAGAATTATTTTTGATTTCGATAGGAATTAATTTTCCACTATCGTTAAAGATTTTTGAGTATTTTGCATCTTTGATGTCAAATTTATTTAAGTCTTCTGCTTTTACGCCTGATAAATCTTTTGTTGTAATCATAGCGTCACCGGCAGTTGTAAATTGTGCACCGTCAAACAAAACACCATTTGGGTTTGAAATTATTAATTGGCTGATGCCTTGGTTGGCACTAACTTGACCATAAATGTTTGACATGCCGTGATTTACAGTGTTTAAAATTGTTAATCCGCTTGCACCGTCTGTTGCATTAAAGTTCAATGATTCGTTTTTGTTAACGTTCAAAGAATCCCAGTTAACGTGAGCATTGCCGTTGAAATTCAAATCTACATTGCCGGTACCTGCACCGTTTACGCCAACAAAACCACCGGTTACGTTATTGATAACACCACCGCCGTTGCCTGCGCCTAAACCTGTGTCGATAACAGCATAAGAAACTTGCATAGAGGCAAATAATGTACTTAATACTAGTGCTGATAGTTTTCTCTTAAAGTTTTTCATTTCCAAATCCCTTTATGTTGACTGTATCCCAATCATACTATTAAAAAAGTCA
>CABQIM010000100.1 GCA_902464375.1 uncultured bacterium
GGCTTTATAAATACTGGAGTTTACAAAATTAAAAAACTTTACTTTTGTTTTAAATTACAAGAAAATTTTAAAATTCATGACAAAAAAATCATGACAGCATGTAATAGAACATGTATTATTAATTCTTGCCATATTATATATAAATGTTAAAATAAACCTATGGAAAGTTTAGCAGAATTTATACAAGTAAGAAGAGAAAAAGTCGGTTTATCAATAACCGGTTTAGCAAACAAGACTAATATTAAATTAGAGATATTAGAAGACATTGAATCTGGTAAAGAATTATTTTTATCAGTAACTCAACGTCAGCAATTAGCTCGGGTTTTAAAATGTTCACCAAAAGAATTGAAGGAACATGAAAGAGAATATCGTTTCAAATCTGTGAACGATGAAGTTATTGAAAACTTGAGAACAAGAATTTTAAACCACGAAACAAATTTAAGATGCCCAATGTGTGGCGAGCCACTTGTAACAAGAATTGCAAAAATGTACGATTTAGAAGATAATCTTGTACTACAGCCAAAGGCTCATTGTGTTAAGTGTGTATTCCAAATAAAAGAATAAGTAAAAACTATTTTAATAGCTTATTAAGTAAACATATGTAACAATTTTTGAAAAAAATTAAAGTTTTTCAAAAAAATGCCGTTATATGTTATTGAATGTTGGGCAATTTTAACAAGTCAAACATAACAATTTATACAAAATATTATGAGCCCAGTAGACAAGCAGCATACAGAGGTGAAAAATAACAAAATGAGATAAAAAATCAATGATTGAATAGTTGTAAAATATAGACTATAATTAGAACACAGAAAACACATAACATTTTGTATAAAATATTATCCTTTAGAAGAATAAGTCAATTGGTGAAATTGCACGTTATTCTTGAAACTCCACCAATGAGGCGGAACTAGGAGTTTTAAATAAATCTGATAGCAGTCGCCAAGAACACGACCAAATGTCTACGTGCGTAGCACAGAAAAGGAGCTAAGATGAGCTTAGAAATCAATGGCAACAATGGTATTAATGTTAACGCAAACACTAACAGCACAAAAGGTATAGCAACACAGAGTGCAGGAAACAATAATAGCGTTAATTTTAACTATGACGAATTACACAAACTCTTTTTAGAAAAAGGGTTGAGCGCTGTCATGGAAAAACTAAGCGAACTTAAGGAAGCCGGATTGGTAACAGAGTTTAGCGTTGGTTCAAATGATTATGGTAATACCGTTATCAAATTTTCTGTCGGTGATAATAAGTATCAGTTTACCGGCGCAAAAGGCGATTCTGTTGATACAGAACCGGAAACTACAACTCCTGAAGCTACTAAAAAAGACGGGGGAGTGCCATCAACTCAAAGTGTCGGTGACAGTCCAAGTGTAGAAGCACCTACAGCTTCTAGAGCATTAACACAAGCGGAGCTAGAAGCAAGAAAGAAAAATAGCAATTATTATAAACATGATTATTCTAATGCAAATAGAAAGCTCGATTTCTATTATGGAGACATGACAAATGTAGATTTTCCTGGAGCTAACCAACCAAGTTCTATATTTGGAGCAGCATTACCTGGCAGTTCAGATTATTATGTAACAGCTTACCAAAGAACTCATGACAAGAAATATTTAGAAGATGGTGGAGCTGCTGAAACAGTTAGCTACATGCGTGATTTTGCAGTCGCTGTCTTAGATAAATTAAATGTTAAATATGAAAATAGAAAAGATGCAGAAAGAATTCTACTTGGAGGTGGCTGGGGAAGCACAGAACTTACTCAAGAACAAATAAATTATGTTAATACACATCCGGAAGAATTTTATGGTGTTCAATTAGAAATTGATGACAACGGTAAACATAATGGAGCTAATCTTGGTCCATACTACGAATTGTTATGCTATTCTAAAGCCAATTTTTCTCCAGAAGAAACATATTGGAATTGTGTTAATCAATTTAGTAAAGTACTGTCTAATGTAACAGATGGCCGTTTTAGAGATGCCGCAATTTGCAATGGTGATACAGTTGAATTTACAGATGATTCAATTAATAGAATGAAAGAATTACTGAATAGTGATGAATTTAAGCTAGATGGATTAGCTAAAAAGCTTGGACTTGAAAAAGGTGACGATGAAACTACTATTCGTAAAAAAATTGAAGATTTTTGTTACAGTTTAGGTTCTACTGATGGTAAGACCGTACTTTTAGAAGATTATTATAACGCTTGCAGCGAAGCAGGTGAAAAAAATGAAGTAAGTAATAAACTATTTACTTATGATGAAATTGTAAGAAATATCAATAATGCCATCAATATAAAAATGGAAGAATGTGAAAAACTTGGCATTGATATTTCAGATTTAAATTTAACAAAACCTACATATACAAAAGTTGATTTATCAGAAATTAATGGTGATATAACAGCATACGGCTACAGTTCAAAATATTATAATGATGATATTGGATATTCAGATTCCGTAAAAACATCTGCTGGAATTTCTAATGAATCTACTGGTAATGCAAATAATGATATAACACGTTATTTAAATGAATTAAAAAACAAATATCCTGAAATTTATGAAAAATACAAAGATACTTTATTAGATTTAACAAATGGCAGTCTTCTAGGCAGTGGTTATGGAGCTCATAGAGATATCGATATAAGTTTAAATTCTAGTCGTAACGGTCTTGCAAAAGTTTTGATGTCTGCTGCCGGTATTACTGATAGTGAATATTCGAATGCTACAAATGGTGATTTATCAGCATGGCAATCTATGAATAATAAATTAGCCCAAACTTTTGGTGCAGAAATTAAAAATGACAATTATTATAATGCGAAATCAACAGCAATTACAGTTGATTTTGCACAAGTTATGAACTATTTGCTTGGAGAAAATTCTAGCGGAACAAATTATTTTTATGTTTCCGGAGAAGTAGAAGGTGTTGCACAAACTTCAAATAATGCAAATACTATTAATAATACAGAAGAGCAAAATACAATGGGAGCTGGCGGTGTTGGCACAACAAATGCTAGTGATAAAGACATAGATAATGAGTATAATCGATTAAAGCAAGAAGCAATGGATAGTCTAGCTTCAAGAATAAAATCTGCGAATGTTTCTTTCTTAGGTCTGGTAGATATTGATTCTAATGGAAATGTTGTCATTTCTGATAATGCCAAAGAAACTTTGAAACAAATGTTGCTAGATTTGGCAAACTCAGAAAGAGCCGATATTGATTTGTATGATGAAAATGTTGCTCAGCTTCGAGCAGAAGGATTCCAATCCGGAAGCAACTATCATACTATTTGGCCTGATAAAATTTTAGAATTATTTGGTTTATCACAAATCCCATACAGTGGTGATTACAAAGACCATCCTCAAATGTATGCTTGGATTGAAAATATCGAAAGCATTGCGAATGATGATTCCAAACTGGAAGGATTATTAACAAATTACTTAAAATCAACAGGTTCTACTAACGGTAAAACTACATCACTAGAAAAATTCTATGATGCGATAGCAGAAAGTGGATATCGTAGTTATGATGGCACAAATTCTTTTGACATAAAAACAGATTCACAATTAAAAACAGCTGCTAAAGCAAATTTAAATAAAAATAATTATATCAACTCGTTGAAAGAAAAATATCCTGAAATCTACGAACGTTTTGGTTCTTACATTGAAGACACATATGATACTTATGACGGCACAATTAGATTTGATGCATACATTACGTCTGATAAAAATGATACATATTTTGCAGGAGTAAATGGCAGAATATACCAATATTTATGGGCAAAAGGTCCTGTTTTAGAAGCCGCTGGTGTTACAGAAGATGATTCTATTTCTACACAAAGAAACAAGTTAGAACAGCTTGCAAAGAAAATGGGTATAACCGGAAATAACCTTCAATCATCTGCATGTGAAATTGATGTAAGCGTTATGATGAACTACTTGTTAGGAGATAATCCGGAAGGTATTAATTATTGTGAGAAATACATGGCTGAATTTGACAAGAATTCTCATAAATATGATGATGTCCAGCTTGACACTGTTCCTACTGACAGTAGCATTGATGTTGTTAACAAAGAAAGTATTAGTAAAACCTATATTAATGGAGTTGAAGATTGTCGAAGTGATGTTAATAATGAAATTAAATCATTCATGAAAACACTATTAGACCCAATATATGAAAAATATTTTGCATCTAAAGGCAATGACAGCGGTTATGTAAATCTTAGCTACTATAGAGATCCGGATACAGGCTATTATACTTGGAATGACGAAACAACGAAAAATGCTTTCGCAAAAGAAGTTGAAAGCGTAATTCAACAAGCACTTGAAAAATATTCGGATGTGTTAACAAGCATTTCTTTTGATGGAAGAGAAGTTAAATTTACAACAAAATATGATTCAACTCTTTATGGTGCAGATGATGTTGCAGGAAATTTTCCAATGAGCAATGGCAAGTACGTAAGAATAGCCGATGATGCAGAAGGACCTATATGTGATATAGAACCCGCAATTGATAATCCAATCTCATACTTGAATCCTCCTAGTATTATAAAAAGTACGATTCCCGCTAATGCACCTATGCCAACCGGTTCAAACGACAGTGAACTAGTAAAAACGGCTTGGGATGGAATATTTATCAGTAAAGACGGTGGCTATCTCTATGTTTGGGATACTGAGAAAAAAGAATACATTGAAATTCAAAGCAGCTACACTACTGAATTTGCAGCGCAAAAACTTGCAAATGGAGAATCTGACGCACTAATGAATTTCATGGGCGAAGCCGCTATTTATGCCAATGGGGGCTCAGGTTATGATTATTATATAAATAGAATAATCATTTCCCATGTACTTGGATACAACCTAACATCTGTTGCTAACATTTTAGAGAAAGATGGAAAATATTATCAAATTGATGAAAGTAAGTCCGGCTATGAATATATTGTTGAAGGACAAAATACGCTAAAAGCATTTGAAGCTTTATTAAACGAAGTAACTTTTGCAAATTATAACACTCAATCGAAAGAAATAGGAGCTGCTATCACATTTGAAGATGAAAAGCCAGTCAATACTGAAACTACTGACACCAAAACAGAAGAAATCGTTTATAAATCTGAAGATGTTGTATCAGAAATGGAAACAGCTGCTGAAAAATTGAACTTGACTGCTGCAAAAACTACAGGAACATACTATCAGTTCTCAGCTCAAGGTTCATATTTGTATGTTTGGAACCCAGAAACGAAGAAATTCAAAGCTTTTAGTGTTCTATCAAAAAACGCTGATGGAACAATTAATCAAGAATTTACACAAGCAGGTAAAGCTGTAAACAGAACAGAAACAAATGTTTACTATGAAGCTCTACTTGAAGCTTACAAAAATGGATATAATTTCACAGCAAACTATCCTTGGGTATGTGAAAAAGACGGCGTTTATTATGAATACGATAAGGATGCCGGATGCTTTAAAAAACGAGCAGATTAGATGTTTAGAGGCTTAGATGCGAAGAAGCTTAGTAGAATGCGTGGGCAGTTTGCCCACGCATTCTTTTTGTAGGTAAACATCTAACTATGGCGCGTCCCCTCTCCACGGGCACTACTGTCCGGTAAAGGGAGGGGACGCGCCATTATTGTGTTTGAGCTAATAGAAGAAGTTTAATATATAAATTCCAATATTTTAGTGTTGCGTTTGCTTCTTGAACTCACCCACTCCCAAACTGTGAACTTTTGTAACAAACTTCCATAAAACCCTAAAGTTTTCTTCTCAACCTGCCGTAATACATGGGGTAGGT
>CABQIM010000101.1 GCA_902464375.1 uncultured bacterium
CTATACTCCTTAAAAAACGACGATACACATATCCCTAATCAACAGCTATGCACGAAAGTTCATAGCTTTTTTTTATGCATTTATGATAAAATTCTTGTATGGATAATATAACTACTAGTGAGTATCGTCAGTTAATTGAAACAAAAAGACTCAGATTTGAAGACATTTATAGCAATTCTAATTCAAAACAAAATAACAGCTTATTAACAGCATCTCTTGATTTAATAATTACAACTGCTATGAAGATGTCGTTTTATAGCATTGAGCCAACAATGGTCGATTATGCTATTTTTGAGGAAATAAAAAATCTTTCAAATGAAGAGCTTCGTGATATAGCAGATGAATCATTTACACTTGGAGCTATAAGCATTATACGTTATGTAATAGCGCAAATGTTTATCGAAAACAAAATTGACACTGCTGATAAATTAAAAAACACTGTTGAAGAATTAAAAGATGCTTTTGTAAATAAGAATTTAGAGGTATTCAAACCATACATAGCTCCTCATTTTGATAAAATATCAAATTTTATAAACAATTATTCTAAGAGTAACCCGTTTCAATCTTGGGGACCTTTATACAGATATTTACTACCATTTGTTTATGATTCCAAACTTAGAAACTCAATTTGGCATGCTATTGAAATAATAAAAGATAATATTTTAAGAAATTTGAATATACAATCTTCTTGGGAAAGTAAGAATTCTCAAGGATGGTATAACAAAGTTCGTAGTTATTTTGGTTTTGAAGGTCCGAGTAATTATGGTTCTACAAGAGCTGCAATAATGCTTCACCCTAAAAATATACCTGATCATAAAAATTCAATACAGCTAGTTTGTTATTTTAGCCAAGATAAAGTGTGGGTTGGATGTGATATTGGTGTTAATCTAGAAAACAAAGTAACAGATTTCCATAAAGAATTATCTGAAATAGATTTTTCTAATTGTTGTGGCTCAAAATTCAACAATGATGGCATTTTCAGAAAGTTTGTCCAAGTTACAAAGATATTGGAAAGTAATTTGGATTATGCTAAAGAACAAAATGACAAAATACTAAACAAGTTTCCTGAATTTGGGACAGAAGAGTTTGCAGAAGGTGATGCAGAAACAGATGATTCGGGAAAGAATTTATATGACCCATATATAGATGCTCAAGCTGACAAAATAAACCAATTACCCATAATTGATGCAAATGAAAAAATAAGAAAAACTATATATCCTAATATCAGACCTGATGAGGATTTTTTAGAACGAAAAGACCTTGCAGAATATCTGGCTCAACAAATCATTATGAACAAGGATGTAGAACCTTTAAATATAGGAATATATGGTGATTGGGGAAAGGGCAAAACACAATTTATAAATCTTTTAAAAATAGAACTAACAAAAAGTGCTAGTAAAACCAAAGAAAAGAAAAATGGCTATCAATGCGAATTGATAGATTTTGATGCTTGGCAATATGATGATCTAGAACACATTTGGGCTTCATTAATTATGGCTATTCTAAAAAAAGCAATGAAGCATAATTCATTTTATATTAGATTTATTGGATATAAGTTGGTAGTTTATTTAAAAGAGCATTGGAAAGAAATATTACTTAAGTGCATATTTTTATATTCTCTTCTTTTGTATTTGCAGTGTGCAAATCAATTTCTACAGATAAAAATGTTAACGAACATTTTGAATTTTAATATGTGGCTGAAAAGCTTCGGTATATTGTTGTTGTCAATTTCCCCTGATTTATTTCAGTTAGGTTTCTTAAATATAGACAAAACCTTTTTGGAAGGGTTTAATGCTCCACAATATAATAAGCAATTAGGATTTAGAAATAAGATAAAAGAATTGATTAGTTATGCACTAAATTTCCTAAGTAAAAAAGGTAAAAAACGAGTTATTTTATTTATTGATAACTTGGATAGATGTTCTTCGTCAAATATAAAACTTATTATTGATTCTATAAGTCAATTCCTTGAAATTAGCAAGACTGATGATATTAATGCCAATTTAGTTACTATTTTTGCAATAGATAAAAGCATTTTATTTAATGCTTTAAAACAACAAAATATTCCAGAAGAAAAAATTTACGAATATTTGGATAAGATAATAAATTTACCTGTTCATCTAGAAATGCCAAAAGAAATTAATTCATTAATTGACAGATTTTTCGGAGAAGAACAAAATCGCGCAAAAGATTATTTGATAGAGCACTATAAACAACAGCCTTATAATCCAAGGATTCTTGCAAATATTCGTTACCTAGATCATATGATATATACAGTGTACGATGAATTCTTAGAAGATGCTGATAAATATATAGATTTATTTAAATTAAGACTAGGGAACGATATCAGTTGGGTTAGCTTAACGAAAAATGAAATCAATTATAAATTGGAATCAGATTTAAAAGACATAAACAGAGATAAAAATGATAATCAACATTTAACACTTAACAGTTATATGAATCTGGAAAAACACGCTTTTAATTATTTAGAACAAGAATTTTGCTGTAACATTAATAGACACGTTAGAATTAAATGTGGTAATGAAACTTTTGAATTTGATGGGCTTGCACATCTAGAAAAGAAGGATATATTGTTTGAAATTAAATATGCTGGCAATTATAAACCTAGAGATGCGTTTAATCGTGGAGCACAGCAGTTGTTAAGATATTCTAATAATATCAATTCAAAGAAAAATTTGGAATTGGTATTGGTACTGCTTGCTGATACTGAAATAAAAGATAAAAATGCTTTGCAGATGGATTTAAACAAAGAGTTTAGGAGAAAATTGATAACAACAGAAAATTCGGGGCAAGTTCTAATTATTGATGCAAATGACTTAAAAACTATTCAGCATGAAAAAAGCTCTACAGTATATGAACATAAAAACTAATTTTTTATTGAAATATAAAAAACAAAAAAGGCAGACTATAAAGTCTGTCTTTCTAATAATTGGGCATGAAGAGACTCGAACTCCCACGCTTTCGCACTAGTTCCTAAGACTAGCGTGTCTACCATTCCACCACATGCCCATCTATTTAGTTTTCACAAGTTCTAATATAACAAGCTCAATATTTTTTGTCAAATACTTATTATTAACTTTTTTATATACCAGACTAAAATTTTTGATAAAATCTACCGACATAGCTAAAAACTACACTTGTAATCTCTCTTAATATTCTATATAATATTTTAGTTAGTGTTTAAATAAGATGCACGATAAAGGAGAAATTTATGCTTAAAAAACATTCAATGTTAAAGTCATTGTTTGCAACTTTTTGCGCTATGATTTTATCAGCTCCTGCATTTGCGGGAGAAGCTTCTCTTGTAGTTCCTAACATCAAAGCGGAAAGCCCTTTCAGTTACAATCTGCTTGTAATCGGGCTTATTGTATCCGTAATTGGTGTTGTATTCGGGCTTATAGAGTTTCTTAAAGTTAAAAAAGTTGACGTTCACGAAGCTATGAACGCTGTTGGAAACACAATTTTTGAAACATGTAAAACATATTTAGTTCAACAAGGAAAATTCCTTATTGCGCTAGAAGTTCTAATCGGGCTTTGTATTGCGTTCTATTTTTGGTTCCTACAAGGAATGCCGCTTAAATCAGTTTTAATCATCCTAGGATGGTCTGTTTTAGGCATTTTAGGTTCATATCTTGTTGCTTGGTTTGGTATCAGAATGAATACCCTCGCAAACTCAAGAACTGCATTTACCGCACTAAAGGGAAATCCTTTAAACATTTTAAATATTCCTCTTAAAGCAGGAATGAGTATTGGCGTTTTACTTGTATCTATTGAATTAATCATGATGCTTGTAATTCTATTATTTGTTCCTGGAGAACTTGCGGGTGCTTGCTTTATCGGTTTTGCTATCGGTGAATCACTTGGAGCTTCTGCTCTTCGTGTTGCAGGTGGTATTTTTACAAAAATTGCAGATATCGGTTCTGACTTGATGAAAATACAATTCGGCATCAAAGAAGATGACCCTCGTAACCCTGGAGTTATCGCAGATTGTACCGGTGATAACGCAGGTGATTCTATCGGACCTACAGCTGACGGTTTTGAAACTTACGGTGTAACAGGTGTTGCTCTTGTTAGTTTTATCCTTCTTGGTGTATTCAAAGATTACCAAGTACAATTATTGGCTTGGATATTCACTATGAGATTTTTGATGATTATAACATCTGTAATCGCATACTGGATTAATGGCGGAATAACAAAAGCATTTATGGCTAATGCCAAGAAATTCGATTTTGAAGCACCTCTAACAAGTCTTGTTTGGATAACTTCAATTTTATCAATCATAATGACATTCTGTGTAAGTAATTTCTTACTAAAAGACATGGGCGGAAATTTATGGTTAGTTTTATCTATCATAATTTCTTGCGGTACATTAGGTGCAGCTCTTATTCCGGAAGCAACTAAAGTATTTACCAGCCCTAAAGCTAAGCACACTCACGAAGTTGTTGTAGCATCTAAAGAAGGCGGCGCATCCTTAACAATTCTTTCCGGTATTGTTTCCGGTAACTTCTCCGGTTTCTGGATTGGCGCAATCGTTGTTCTACTAATGGGATTAGCTTATTTTGCAAGCCAATACATTCCAAACGAAGTAATGATTTATCCATCTGTATTTGCATTTGGTCTTGTTGCATTCGGTTTCTTAGGTATGGGACCTGTAACAATTGCAGTAGACAGTTATGGACCTGTTACGGACAACGCTCAATCTGTTTATGAGTTATCTTTAATAGAAGAAATTCCTAACGCAGCAGAAGGTATCGAAAAATATTACGGCTTCAAACCTGATTTTGAAAACGCTAAAAAATACTTAGAAGAAAATGATGGTGCCGGAAATACCTTCAAAGCAACTTCAAAACCGGTTCTTATCGGTACAGCAGTAGTTGGTGCTACAACAATGATTTTCTCATTGATTTTGGTAATCAAAGAAACATTGGGTATTCAACCTGAAATGATTCTGAACTTACTAAATCCTTACACATTATTAGGATTTATTGCAGGTGGTGCAGTTATTTACTGGTTCTCAGGTGCTTCTATGCAAGCTGTTACAACCGGTGCATATTCTGCTACTGAATACATCAAGAACAATATTAAACTTGGTGAAGCTGATGATAAATGTGCAAATCTTGCAAACTCTAAAGAAGTTGTTAAAATTTGTACTCAATACGCACAAAAAGGTATGTACAATATCTTTATCGCACTATTTGGCTTTGCTCTGGCTCTTGCTTGTTTATCAGCTCCGGTTGGTGAAGATGCGGCTCCTGTATCATTCTTTGTAAGCTACCTAATCGCAATTGCCGTATTTGGCTTATTCCAAGCCGTATTTATGGCTAACGCTGGCGGATGCTGGGATAATGCAAAGAAAATTGTAGAAGTTGATATGGATGAAAAAGGTACCGAACTTCATGCTGCGACAGTAGTTGGCGATACAGTCGGTGACCCATTCAAAGATACATCTTCTGTTGCAATGAACCCAATTATTAAGTTCACAACTTTATTTGGTTTATTAGCAATGGAAATTGCAATCAACCCTACTTTCAAAGAACACGCTAAGATTGCTGGCGGTGTATTGTTAATTATTGCACTTTTATTCGTAATTCGTTCATTCTATGCAATGAGAATTCCTAATAAAAGAAAATAATACAT
>CABQIM010000102.1 GCA_902464375.1 uncultured bacterium
TTTTAAATATTACTTTAAAGCAACTGTCATATCAGCTTCGATACAAACTTTGCCATCTACATAACCTACACCGTGGCTCTTGCAGATAGGGCCTTTTGCCTTAATTAATTCGATGTGCATTTCAAATCTATCTCCAGGTCTTACGATATTTTTGAATCTTACGTTATCAACTCCTGCATACAAAGTCAATTTGCCCTTGTATTGTGGTAAGCACATCAAAACAGGTGCTGAACATTGTGCCAAAGCTTCAAGTTGCAATACACCAGGCATTACAGGGTTACCAGGGAAGTGACCTTGGAAGAAAGCTTCGTTCATAGTTAAATTCTTATAACCTTTAGCATACTTTCCAGGAACACATTCTGTAATTCTGTCAACTAGCAAAAATGGGTATCTGTGAGGAATCATTTCCATAATTTGCATAACGTCAAATGATAAAATGTCTTCACCTGCTTCTGTAGTACCGATTTTTACTCCTAATTCTTCTGTCATTTAATCTCTCCTTTATCTTTATAATTTTACTAATTTTGTTTTTAATATCTGTGCGACTTTCGCATGAACTGCATGTCCGGCTTCTTTAACAAGAATTTGTGCTCTCATATTCAGAGGTGAAACACCGGTTAAATAAAAATCACCAATCAAATCTAGGATTTTGTGTTTTATTGGTTCTTCAGCAGAGCGCAACTCTGTGGTAAATCCTACATCTTTCAAGCCTACAATGTTATCAATAGTAACACCTTTTGCAAAACCTAACATTTGATACTTTTTCAAATCTTTATAGAAACCAAAAGTTCTAGCTTCAATTATTTCTTCCAAATTTTTATTATCCATTGTAACCCAACGATTTCTTAAATCCGGATGGTCATAATTTACAGCATAAGTAATTCTCAAATCCTTGTCCGGTAGAACAACAAGACTGGTTTTGCCATTCAAATAGTAAACAGGTTCACTGACTGTATACAAATCTTTATTTACACCTTCAATGCCTGCTTTTTGGAACAATTCTACCCACACTTTTGAGCTGCCATCAAAAATCGGCATTTCTGTTTCTGAAAGATAAACATCAATTGAATCAATTCCGCAGATGGCACATGCCGCAATAAAGTGTTCGCAAAGCATAACTTTGTATTTGTAATCACCAAGCAATGTTCTATGTTCTTTGCTGCAAAGTGTTACGCAATGTTCTGTAGAATACAAATTCTCTATGCTAACATTAAACGGAGTATCTGCACCTTTTGAAAATATTCTTATATTACCGCCCCTTGAAGGTTTTATTACAACCTCGCATTCGCGGTTTTTCATTAACCCTCTACCTGAAGTTTTTATTTCTGTTTTTATTGTACCCATGATTTACCTAATATGTTGAACTTGATTAACAATATACAAAATACTTGTATATTCTAGATTAGTATTGTCCCAATTTATCTACGGATTAGCCCCCACCCTAGCCCTCCCCCTATAAAGGGAGGGGATGCAAGACTTGCTTTCTAAATGTAGGTTGGGTTTTCAACCCAACAATAACTATTTAGCTTCTACTCCATCATTTACCCCATCTTCAAAAGATTTTAGAAGTGGTTCATATTTTTTGAATTTAGCAATTAAGTCGCCAGCATCTTTCATAATTTTCAATTGTTTGATAAATTCTTTTCTTGGAACGGCAGGAGCACCAACTACAATGGATTTAGCCGGGAAGCTCTTTGTTACACCTGCTTGTGCAGCAATAATAGTGTCATCACCGATTGAAATATGGTCAGCCAAACCTGCTTGACCTGCAATAACTACTCTGTCGCCAATTACACAGCTGCCTGCAATACCAACTTGTGAAACAATCATACACCCTTGGCCAATACGGCAATTGTGACCAATCATTACCAAATCATCAATTTTTGTATTATCACCAACTACTGTATTTTCTATTGTACCTCTATCAATTGCAGTATTAGCACCGATTTCTACATTGTTACCAATTACTACTGAACCGATTGAAGGAATTTTAAAGATAACTTGTTGAACATCATTTTCTTTAATTTCGCCATCTTTTCTAGCTTGTTCAATGTTATTCGGATTTTCTGTAACAAAGCTAAAACCATCTGCACCTAGAGAAACTCCGTGGTGAAGAATAACTTTATCACCAACTTTAACTCTATCACCAATACAAACCGCAGGGTGGAAGAAACAATCAGCACCGATTACTGCACCATTTCCAATGTATCCGTTTGCTAAAATCTTTGTATTATCACCAATTTGTGCATTTTCACCGATTACAACGTTTGGTCCTAAAGATACGTTCTGACCTAATTTTGCGGATGGGTGAACTGTAGCTGTTGGGTGAACTCCAGAGTTAACATGCGGTTCTTCATAAAACATTGTGATTAATTTCATCATAGCTAATCTTGGTCTTTCAACTTCAATAGTAGAAAATCCGTCAATGTTAACACCTAATGGAACTAAAGCAGCCTTTGCTTTTGTATTAGCCAAGTTATTGATTTCTTCTTCGCCTAAAGCTAAAGCTAGCGTATTTTCTTCTGCCAAAAGAGGTGGTGCAATATTTGTAATCGCAACATCTTTTGCTTTAGAAAGCATACCGCCTGTAATCTGTGCAATTTGTTCCAATGTAAAAGTTCTCATAATACACTCCTTTATTTATTTCAAACACTTTTTAATTACGTTCGTTGTAGATTTTCCGGCAACAAAGTCGATAAACTCTACTTTTATATTATTTTTGATTACGATATCTCTTTCAGGAAGAGTTTCCAGTGTGTAATCAGCACCTTTTGTGTAAATATCCGGTTTTATTGCTTCCAACAGTTTTGCCGGAGATTTCTCTTCAAATAATACCACATAATCAACACAGCTCAAAGCTGTTAACAATTCGGCTCTATCTGCTTCACAATTAATAGGTCTGTCTTCACCTTTAATCATTTTTACTGATTTATCGGAATTTAGCATGACTATAGAATAGTCTGCCAACGCTTTTGTTTTTTGAAGATATCTAACATGCCCGACATGCAAAATATCGAAACAGCCATTTGTTGCAGCAAAAGTTTTACCCTCCGCTTGAGCGTGTCTTACGATATTAATAATTTCTGCTTGAGTAACTAATTTGCCCAATTATCTATTACCTCTCATATTATCAATGGATAACTGAATACTGTCTTTTATTCTTTCAAAAGTATCAGCCTGAGATTCAATGTAAATTTTCTTCTCTATAGGCATTTCTTTAGGAAGAATACCGGATTTTTCAGCTACAATTTTTGCTTTTTCCATTTTTTTGTTTGTCGGTCTAAAATTAATGCCGGCTATTTTACTTACTTTCATTAAAACAACCCCATTTCTATTACTCTCTTGCATATTCTAACAGTATTTAATGCTGCGCCGATTCTAATATTATCAGCAACACACCATAAAGAAATACCATTATTAAATGCTAAATTTTTTCTTATGCGTCCAACAAATACAGGATTTACACCGCTAGCATCTCTTGTTGTCGGATATTCAAAATTCTCCGGATTATCAATCACTTTTACTCCAAATGCGTTTTCTAAAATTGAACGAGCTTTTTCCGGAGTAATTGATTCTTCAAACTCAATATCAACAGCTTCTGAATGACCGTTAAATACAGGTACTCTCGCTGCTGTACAAGAAATTAAAACACTTTCATCAAGGTGTAATATTTTTCTTGTTTCATTTACGACTTTCATTTCTTCTTTTGTGTATCCGTTTTCGCAAAATACGTCAATTTGCGGAATTACGTTGAACGAAATCGGTTTTTTGAAACATTTGTTTTCAAAAGGTTTGCCTTCCAGATTGGCAATTGTGTCATTCTTAAGTTCATTGATTGCAGCAAGTCCTGCACCTGAAACAGCTTGATATGTTGATACAATAAGTCTTTTAATGCCAAATTTTTTCAATGGTTCAAGTATAAGCATCAATTGGGAAGTTGAACAATTTGGGTTTGCAATAATACCCTTGTGTTTTCTCAAATCTTCATCATTAACGCCTGCAATTACTAGTGGAACATCTTTTTCCATTCTAAAAGCAGAAGAGTTATCAATAATTAAACCACCTCTTTTAACAATCTCCGGTGCAAACTTCTGGCTGGTTGAACCACCGGCAGAAGCCATAACAATATCAATGTCGTTAAAAGAATCCGGAGTCGCTTCTTCTACCGTGTAATCTTGACATTTGAAGGTTACGGTCGTACCGGCACTTCTTGCACTTGATAAAAACTTGATGGTTTCAAATTCAATTCCAAGTTCTTCGGTAATCTTCGTAATCTCTCTGCCAACAACACCTGTAGCACCTAAAATAGCGATTCTTGGTTTTCTCATTTCATCTCCTATATTCTATAAAATGTTCTCTAAGCCATAAACAAAGTTATGGTTCTTTTCTACATAATCGATTGCTCTCAATACACCATCCATGTAACATTCTCTGTTCATAGAGTCATGACGAATTGATAAAAGTTGTCCGTTTGCTCCGAACAAAACTTCTTGAGAAGCAATATATCCGGGCATTCTAACAGAATGTATATGGATATTATTATAAGAATTTGCGCCCCTTGCGCCTAAAATAGTTTCTGTTTCTTGACAATTACCGGTTGTGAAATTTGTATTTTCACCAGCCATCATTAATGCTGTTTTTACCGCGGTACCCGATGGAGCATCTTTCTTTTGATTATGGTGAAGTTCTATAATTTCAGCATTATCAAAATACTTAGCAGCCATTTGTGCAAACTTCATCATCAAAACTGCACCGGTAGAAAAATTTGGAGCAATTAAACATCCTAAACCTTGTTTTTCTGAAAGTTTTTTAAGTTCTGCAATCTGCTCGTCAGTAAGTCCGGTTGTCCCAATAACAATATTAATACCGTTGTTTAAGCAATATAAAGCATTTTCATAAATTGATTTTGGTTGAGTAAAATCAACAAGAACATCAATTTTAACAGACTCTTTTGCATCTTTTATACTAGCAAATTCGCCATCTTTAATATCAATTTTTGCTACTAAAGTTAAATCCTTCGCATTGTTAACGGCTTTGATGACTTCCTGTCCCATTTTACCGTTAGCACCGCATACTGCAATATTTGTCATGGAACCCTCCTCTTAGTGTATATAAATTATAATATAAACACACAAAAAAATAACCATACAAAACAAAAAGCCGCAATCTGTTGCGGCATTAACTCTCGTTAGATAAAGGAGTGGAGGAGAAAATAAAGAAAAGAGATTATACTTTATTAATTCCACATTATATATATTTATAACACTTTTTATATCACATTGTTACAAATATTTACATTACTTTTGTTTTTTTGAATTTTATTACTGATTAGAATTCACTATTTATAGCGATAAGAGTGATTTTGAAATTCTTAAATTGTTTTTATATACAAATCTTTATATAAAAAATATATAAACTTTTGTAACAAAAATAAAGACTTGTGAAATTG
>CABQIM010000103.1 GCA_902464375.1 uncultured bacterium
ACTTACGAAGTGCAATCTCGGGATGCTCCAACCGATATCTTACTGCATCTTCCTTGCGACCTTTACCCAATCAAAGAATTTATCCAGCATTTGAAGTTTCAAAGACTGTTAGAACGCTATGACAATTTATACAGCATGGATATGTTTGGGGAAAGCATAGAGGGACATACGTATAAGACACCTTTCCAATTCGTGAAACGGATAAACCCAAACTCAAAAGAAGATATGGAACTGTTACGGGAAGTATTAAGGAATAACCATTTTGATGATGAGGACGAGTAATCTTTTTCCTCTTGTGAGAAGATACAGCAAACAAAAAGCCCAGATCAAGAGTGCAAGCACCACCGAAATGGTGGCAAGCTCTTGACAGGGCTTTTTCTTTTCTGTGTTGGGTAATCAAGAGGGAAAAAGGGATAAAAGCGTGTATCTCTGTAAAGGAGTATACGCCTATCCTCTATCTCTTTGATAACTGATATATTCGTTTGCTGTACATTGACAGCGTTTCCTGCCTGTATTTTGAATAGTACATGGAAAAGTTTAGCAGTTCAGTATCACCTTACTTCGTATCTTCAATCTTGTTTTTCTTTGACATGCAGGGGATTTTATCCATTCGGTAATCATTCTAAATTCCCCAATCTTGACTGGTTATTTGTAACTTTACCATATGCGGATAAATTTTACCTGTGTTCATCAACTTGTTTGGCGTTCCTTGTTCAGCCACAGAACCGTCTGAAAGTACAACCACTTTATCTGCACCACTTACAGTACGCATACGGTGGGCGATAACAAGTACCGTTTTATCCTTTATCAATCTTGATAAAGCAGCCTGTATCAATGTTTCATTTTCCACATCAAGACTTGCTGTAGCTTCATCAAGTAGAATAATAGGGGCGTTTTTGAGAAACGCACGGGCGATTGAAATACGTTGCCTTTCACCGCCGGATAGTTCACAGCCATTTTCACCAATCATACTATGATAGCCGTTCGGGAGTTTTGTCGCAAATTCTTCACAATTTGCCAGCCTTGCCGCCGCAATCACTTCCTCGTCTGTTGCGTCCTTTTTACCAATCCTAATATTCTCCATGATTGTATTGTTAAACAGTGTTACATCTTGAAATACAATAGAATACAGTGACAGCAGTGTTTCCGGCTCTATTTTGGATATGTCCATACCACCGACAGTGATTTTACCTTTGCTTATATCCCAAAATCGCGAAGCAAGACGTGAAACAGTGGTTTTTCCTCCGCCGGACGGTCCAACTAATGCGGTAACTTCTCCTTGTTTTGCGATAAAAGAAACGTCTTTTAATACTGTTTCTCCAGAGTTGTAGGCGAAACCTACATGGTCAAAGACAATATCATAGCCCTTGTTTGATAGGGTGGTGCTGCCTTTTTGGATAGGATGGTCAAGAATTTCATTCATACGATTTATGTTCGTTCTAGTGGAGATTATCGCAGCCAGATTTTGCAATGCCCCCTCAAGCGGTGCATACAGTCTTGAAGCTACAAGCAAAAACAGAAAGAACATTGGAATATCAATTTCCCCACGAATAAGCAGTGTAGAACCTACCAACGCAACTGTAGCAATACCGAATTTTAATATCAACGTAGATGAAACAACACAAAGTGCTGTTCCAAGCTCTGTTATAATATTTCGCTTTTCTACATAATCAATTTTTTTATCAAGCTCTTTTAGATAGTTTTCTTCCGCATTATTTGCCTTTAAGTCCTGCAAGCTTTCGATACACTCCTGTACGCCGTTCTCGAGTGCAACATTTGCTTCTACGGATTTTCGGTTAAAGTATTGCTGTATACGTGCGGAAAAAAATATAATTGTAAACGCAATCGGTAAAACCCAAACAGCAGCAAGAGCCATACGAAAATCTATGATAAAAAGATTGATTGCAATGAGCGTTGTTGAAATCAAGGAACCTGCTAAAGCGGGTACATAATGAGAAAATGCGGTTTCTAGTGTTGCACAATCGCCCATAATTGAATTTGTCAAATCAGCAAGGTCTTTCTTACCGAAAAAAGATAATGGAATTTTTCGGAGCTGTTCTGCTAAGGATATACGCCTTACCCCACTTTCTACATAAGTAGCTAAGTAAGTCGCATTATACTGAAACCAAGTCGTGATAAATATAAGGCATAAACATACCAATGCACCAACTGTATAGAAAGCAATGCGGCTTCCATTTACACTCCCATTCATGGTATCAATGACAAAATAATAGAGAAGTCCAACAGGAAGCATAAAGGATATATCTTGTGCAACACAAGCAATACAGCCTTTTACTAAATCAACAGCCCCTTGTCTTGATAACGCAAAGCGTCTTTGTAATATCTTAATCATACGTTAACCTCCTCCTTTGCTATTTTCCATTCTGCTGCTTCGGAATAATTCCTCCACATTTTTGTAAATATTCTGTTTTTTTCTATCAATCCGCTATGTGTACCACTTTCGACAATTTCACCGTCTTTCAATACATAAATACAATCTGCGGCCGTAATTGACGACAATCTGTGTGCAATCATAATCACTGTTTTTCCCTTTGAGAGAACGGATAAAGCTTGTTGTACACGTACTTCATTGTCAGGATCGGCAAATGCGGTAGCCTCATCAAGAATTAGAATTGGTGCATTCTTTAAAATTGCACGGGCAATTGCTATTCTCTGCTGTTCGCCGCCAGACAAGTATACACCTTTTGTACCGACAACCGTATCTACTCCTTTTGGCATTTTTTCAATAATATCTTGACACTGTGCAGCTTCTAAGGCACGAGCAACTTCTTCACGAGTAGCGTCAGGCTTTGCCATACGCACATTTTCTAATATGGACGCTTTAATAAGACGGCTATTCTGAAATACAAAAGATACCTTATTCATCAATGTTTCTTTTGGGATTTCGCGTATATCAATATTTCCTATCAGTATGCACCCTTTTTGCGGGTCAAAAAATCTTGTGATAATGTTTGCAAGTGTGGTCTTGCCGCCACCGGACGCACCTACTAATGCTACTACTTCTCCCGACTTTATTGACAGAGATATATCATTAAGTGCGTTTTTCTTACCGTCATAGCTGTAACTAACATGTTCTAATGTAATTGAATTGTCATATGGTATATGATTTGTCCTGCTTTCAGACAATGGCTTTTCGCCCAATACTTCATCAATTCTGTGTATTGCATCACCTACAATCATTGTGTCCTCACTCATAAACATAATTTTAGTAAGCGTTGTACCAATAACTGGCGTAATCACGATATAGAAGATAAGGTTAAGCAGCACTTCATTTGTTACGCTGTTTCTTGTAAAGAGAATACCTCCGGCAATCAAAAACGCAAATACGCCGTTGATTGCAGTTGTATAGAACATCATGGGTAGACGAAGTGCTTTTGTGTATGCAATTACCCACGTTTCGTAATTGTCTATTGCATTTTTGAAACGTTTGAAAGAAAAAATTGTCTGTCCGAAAGTCTTTACTACAGGTACACCTCGTACATATTCAACTGCTTCATTTGACATATCAGAAAGGGCATTTTGATATTGCTCCATACGTTTCTCCATGTCTTTTCCGGTCATTTTCATCATAATCAGAAATCCAAGAACCACAGGAACAAGGCTCAGAAGTCCTAATCTCCAATCAAATGCAAGCAATAGAAAAAGTAGTCCTATAGGAGTAGCAATCGCTCCTGCTTTGTCGGGTAGTCTGTGTGCAAGATAAGTTTCGGTAGCAGCACTGGAGTTATTTACAATTCGACGTAACTTTCCACTTCCGTATTTTTCAGTAACTCCAAGTGGCAAAATTGTAATATGCTGCATTAGTTCTTTTCGGATATTTGCAGCAACACGGAACGCACTTATGTGTGAACACATCAAAGCCGTAATATAAACAACAATAGAAATAATCGCAAATAATACAGCAGACCAACCATAACTTATAACATTCTCTGCCTGCGAGAAATCAGGGGAAACTTCCAGTATATCGTGAATAATACGCCATATATACCAAAAAGGCACAAGTGCTAACAAAGCACTCATTGCAGACAATGCCCATGAAAGATAGATCAATATCTTACGCCCTCCGGCATAACTCATCAATCTTGATAGATTAGACTGTTTTTTCATATCAAAACCTCCTTAAATTTTTATTTTGTTTTAAACCACACAAAGTTAGCATCAACTAACCCTATGTGTAAAAATTTTAGGGCGAATCGCCCTAAAGAATAATTCTTTTTTATTGTCCCATAATTTTCATCCACCCAGCAGTATAAAAAGCCCTCATTTCTTGCAGATAATGTTTTGCTTCTACAAGTGGCATTTCATGCACAATCAGTTCAAAAAAGGTATTAAACATTCCCGTTATTAAGATATGCTCTAACCGTTCATCTATAGGCGGTGCAGGTCTGCCTAACTTTTCAAGAACCGCTAAATAATCATGTGTGCCCTGTGTTTCAATTTCCACCATTTCATCAATCAGTTTTGAAAAACGTGTTCCCTCTGAGCAGCAGAGTATGAGCTTAAATTCGTTCAAGTGTTCATAGGCGTACAAAAGCATTTCATACATACATTCACCAGAAGTAGAAGTAAGATTGTCAGGCTGTTCCTCTTGTGGAATTTCTGTAAAATCTTTCTGTGCCTTACAAAAACGTTTCAATAAAAAATCATAATGTTCACCTACCAGTGCTTCGAATAAATCCTCTTTGCTGTCATAGTAGCCATAGAATGCACCTGTTGTCACACCTGCTGTTTTGGTAATATTCCGCAAAGAAGCAGATTTATAGCCCTTTTCAAGAAATTCCTGCATTGCCGCTGAATGAATTAAGGATAGTGTTGTCTGTTCTTCTTCACTCACTATCGCACCTCCTTATTTATATAACAGTGCTACATAACACTGTTATATCGTACAGCAATTTTAAATATTTGTCAATATTTCTATTCCAAAAACAATAATAGAACTGCATTAGAAGTAAACGATAAATTTATCTAATACATAAAAATGGGAGATACACAGATATGATATCTCCCTTAGTTATTTTATTGTCATATCAAGGCTCATTCAATCGTGGTAAAATGAATGTTTTTCTATACCTTAAAATACTTGCATGTATAGTGATTATACGGATAATTGAAAAATAGATATAAAATTTAATGTAATTGTTTTTTATCAAACCCTAATGAAATGTCTTGTAAGAACTGCCAACTTACAATATAAATCCGTGAAAGAATTCGTGTGCATTCTGCCAAATACACAAGGATTCTTTTGGCTTCTGAAAAACTTTCTACTATATAAGGCTGTATCTGTTAGAATGTGAAATAAATGGTCTTACAGAAAATAAAATAAATTATCAGAATATTCAGAATTGCATGAAAAATATAAAAAATA
>CABQIM010000104.1 GCA_902464375.1 uncultured bacterium
ATATTTATGTAATTTTTATTTTTTACGTCTGATACGTCAAGATTTAGAATATCGGAAATTCTTAAACCACAATTTGTTCCAAGCGTGAAAATTAATAAATCTCTTAAACTATTTTTTCTTAAAATAGTTTCAATTTCTTTTAACTGTTTTTTGTCCCTAATAGGTTCTACAATGTTCATTTAATACCTCTTTCTTTGTTCCTGATTTTAGCCGTGAAACTTTGTAAAAATGTAAAAGATTCATACTAAAGTTATAGGATTTATGTACTAAATAATCCTCCATTCTTATGATTTATTTTGATTTTAATATTGTTAATCTATATATATTAAAGAGTCTGAGAATAAAGAAAGGAATCGTATGAAAATTAACAATGTAGGTTTAAACCTTGGTCAAAAGAACGTTAATCCATTCAGAACATCTCGCAATTCAACAACAAATCCTTTTCAAAACGTAAGCTTTGAAGGTCGCACTTTAGATTTAGAATTTGCTGATGTTTTTGAAGCTAAAAAGGTTAGCAAGATGAAAATGATTTCATCATCAGTAGCAGGTAGCATGAACAAAATTCGTTCAAGTATTGCTGAACCAATCGTTAACTTTGTTAACAGAGTTAGAGAAGGTGTTTCAAATGCTTGGAATTATGCTAAGAACACAAACATCTCTGATGTAGCTGGTATCAAAAATATTTCAGAAGCTTTAAGCAACAAAATTAATTTGAAAAATATTAACATGCCAAATATGAACATCGGCAAAAATATTTCTGAATCAATGTCAAATATTGGTAAGAGTATTTCTGACAAGATGTCATTCTTGAATACTGATGTAACAGAAATAGGAAAAGGTCTTTCTGACAAATGGTGTTCTTTGATTAGCAGAGTTAATATTCATCACAATAAAATCACAAAAGACACTTCTGTAAAAGAATTAAGATCTATGTGGCAAAATGAACTAAACAATATGTCTGAAAGTGAGGCTGCATAATGAATAAAAATATCGCAGAAATTATTAATGCTTTAGCAGCTCACGAAGATAATTCTTCTATCCAAGTATTGGAAGAATTGGGAACTAATTCTCCTGATAATGAAATTAGAGAATATACTTCACGTGCACTAGTTAAGAAAAATATGCATGACTCTTTAAAGGTAGTTATTGTAAATCAAGGTAAAGGTATAAATGACCTTTCTCCTGCTGTTGCAATGAGTACTATCAACGAAATCCTTTCTTTAAAGGATAAATCAGAAGTTATCAAGATTCTTGATGATACAATCAATATGCATTCTGATGAATCTGTTAAGGAAAATGCACGTTCAGTCAAATCTTTATTGGCTTTGAGCTAATTATAAATGATTAAATTACAAAAAGAGCAAGAAATAAATTCTTGCTCTTTTTTGTTTTATTTAGACTTATTTTATATTTATTTTCCCAATAAGATATTGAATCCCATTTGGAAGCCAACACCGGTTCTGCCAACGTTACGCAATACTGCTTGTAAGTAACCGGAAAATCTATCAGAGAATCGTTTATTAAAACCTAAACCATACTGTATATATCCTCTCTGCATTTCTAATTGTGGAAGTCCAACGTGACCTGCTTGACCACCAACTGCACCATTTACGTTATACATATATTGTAAAGTACCATAAATGCTAAATGTTTCTTTTTCCCAAATCAAGTTTAATCCAGGAGCGATGTTTACACCGTTAAGCATTCCCGCCATCATTCCCATTTGACCATAATTTGTGTGCCAATTTTGTTGACCAAAGAAATTGTATGCTGCCATTAAGTTTGGCTGTAATACCCAATCTCTATGGAATCTCCAATTGTATGCCATTTTTGTTGCAGCGCCTGCAAAGTAGTTGAATGTATTGTCAACATGGTTTGCGATATCCATACTGTTTTCATAAACGCCACCGTATACTAAACCACCGATTATGAAGTTATCTTTATACCAAGTTCCTAAGAAACCAGCTTGACCACCATTTTGGTAGTTACCCATGCCTGCAAAATATTGGTGAGCACCATTGTATCCGATATAAGCTGTTGGCATGAATTTCCAGCCGTTTCTTAACTCTTTAAGTCCAAAGTCAGCACCGATTAATGCACCATAAGCATTGTTACCTACACGGCTTAAACCGTTGTTCATTTGCAAATGTTCAAATGTACCGTACATTTTGTACCATAATCCGCCATCTTTTCTTGAATATTGATATGGTGCAAATACAGGATTTGTAGCTGCGTATCTATTTACCATTACTCCAGAGTAGGCAACACCACCATCTTCATCCTTGAAACTTGGTAGTACCATTGAATGGTTAAATAACATATCATCAATAGCCAATTGGTTTTGCCATTGAGCAACAGTTGCGACTTGTCCTCTAAATACTTGAGGGTTAAGTCTTGTTAAATTCAATGTGTAACTTCCGGCAAGACCATTACGACTATTTAACTGATACCAACCGATTGGTGTGAAAACTTCTTTTTTTGTAGCAGTGAGTTTTACTGTATCAGAAATGTTGTCAAATTTAAAAATGTCATCCAGATACAAAACTCTATCAAGTGGAGCTTCATAACCAAAAATGTCACCAGCAAGCTTCCAATCAGAGATATTTAGAATACCGTTGCCAGTTATATTTTGTCCTATAAATTTATCTGTGCCATGTTTGTCAGGATCATTACATCTTCCATAAATATCTATTGTAAAGTCTGCTTGATTTCCGGTAGAGCCAATGGTATTGGCACCAATATTAATGTTATCAATGTTGTAGTCTGCCAAATCAGAATTCATTGCAGAAAATAAACCTGATGTGTTTAAGTTATCAAGATGATGTATTCCATCGTGTGCTTCTGATAAAGCTACAAATTTTGAAGTAGAATCAATATTTATATCGCCACCTTGAATATACGCTAAATCAGCAACTCTAAGTGTAGAATTATTTGCCAAAGATAGTGCTCCACCGTATTGAGTATATCTAGGTCCTTTTATGTCAGTTGATACTCCATCATGTATTACAGTAGAATTAAAATTGTAATTATCTAAATTAATATTTCCATCAACAAGGCTTAATTCCCCATTTATTGTATCACCTTGGTTAATTTCAACTGTGCTGTTTGCGTTATTAACAGACAGTTTACCTGCTTGATTAATATTAATAGTTGCATCACTTAAGATATTGCCGTTGCCTAATTCAAGAACTGTATTATCTTGACCGTTTCCGATATTTAAAGTTCCTGCAATATTGTTGTTTGAACCAGCAATATTTAAGTTATTTTCACCTTTTATTACGTTGATTTTTCCGCCTAAATCTGCACCTTGATTATTGATATCAATTCTGGAACCGTTTGTGATTTGAATTGTATCATTATTGGTAATGCTATCAACTGTGATATGGGCTCCGTTATCAGCACCGAAAACTTTATTATTAATAATTTTAGTGCCTGTATTAATGGAAGCATTCGCTCCTGAATTTATAAAGTTACCATCATTGGTAATTTCATTATTTGAAGCAATAAAATCACCTTTATTTAAAAGTGTACCCTTGTTATTTAAGTTGCCAACAGTAAGTGTTCCTTCATTTGTAAAATTAGCTGCCGCTACATTATTGATAGTGTCAGCTGTCACATTGCCGGTATTTTTGAAACTTTTGTTGTTCGTTATTGTTGCCTGAATTATGTTTCCAGCATTTGTTCCGTTATTATTAATTGTAAGATTTCCATTACCAGCCAAATTACTGTTTGCATTACCGATAAAATTATTTGTAATAATATCACTGTTATTCGTTAAACTTCCTGAATTTGTAAATGTTCCGGCCGTTGTAATTTGGGCTTCGTTAGTAAAACTTCCGTCTTCTTTTACCGTAAAATTCTTTTGGACAATATTGCCTGTATTAGCACCATTTTTAACAAAAAGGTTTCCACTTCCGCCAATGTTTGCAGTATTTGTGAAAGTTCCGCTAGAGTCAATTGTTCCATTATTAGTATAGCTTCCATTTAGTGTAACATCTTTTTGAGAAATTTCACCGTTATTTGTACCACCGTTTGCAACAATTGTACCGGCACCACTCATTTTTGAATTATTATTCAACGTTCCGGCAGTTATTGTACCGTCGTTAGTAAAAGTGCTTCCATTTGCATTTGTATTAATAGTAATCTCTGTTTGTGTAATACTTCCATTATTAGCACCGCCATTTGCGATTTTTAAGTTTCCGGCACCATCAATTACACTAGCAGTAGTACTATTGTTTAAGCTATCAATCTCAATAGTACTATCGTTATGAATATCTTTGCTGTTAGTTAAAAGTGCAGATTTTATAGTACCACCATTGTTAATTGTGCCATCATTAGTGATACTAGTGCTTGCGTTAATTGTTCCGGAATTACTTATAGTACCGGTGTTTTTAATTTCAGAAGCAGTAGTGTTTTTAGCATTAGTATAAGTACCATCGTTTGAAATTTTATTTGCATTTACTTCATTATTATTTGTAAAATCTTTTCCTTGATTATTGGTAATTTCTGAGCCATAAATGGTTCCGTTATTGGTAAATGTACCATTATTAGTGATTTCAGCTCTTGAGTCACTTGCTCCAACAGTGCTGTTGTTAGTAAAAGTATTATTATTTTTAATAATATTTGCAATCAAACTTCCTGAATTGTGGTTAAAAGTTCCGTCATTTGTTATTGTGGAAGCCGTAATATCCTTCCAATTTTCAACGGTTCCAGTATTATTAAAATCATCTGCTTTTATGGTTCCACCATTAGTAAAACTACCACTGTTTGTAAATGTTTTTTGTGATATTGTACCGGAATTCGCTCCGCCATTAATAGTTAACTCACCGGAAAGATTTTCGCTATCGCTTGATAAAATAGAGCCGGTGTTTGTAAACGAAGTTCCCGTTATGCTAATAGTTCCGTCGTTATTTATAGTAGTCGCGTTCATTATAGCGCTAGCTGTAATGGAAGACGTATTATTAACAGTACTTGCGTTATTTAAACTTCCGGAAATTGATAGTCCCGCTGAATTAACAAGCGTTCCTTGGTTATTAACATTTTCATACGAACTGCTTGTATCATTGGTGACTGTTTGTCCTTCAAAAATTGATAAATCATCAGCAAAAACTATGCCTGCCGACATAGAGCCAAGAATAGCCGCGGCACATAGTAGTGTCTTAAAATTCTTTTTCATATCCAAAACTCCAATTCTTAATTCCAATAATTGTTTATCGATTATATCAAAAATTAACAAAATTTTGAAAATTT
>CABQIM010000105.1 GCA_902464375.1 uncultured bacterium
ATGAATATTAATTTTTGCGGAGTTTTTCTACAAAGTTTTTCAATCTTTCCATTGCAATTTTTAAATTATCAAGAGAGTATGCATATGATATTCTTAAAAAGCCTTCGCCGCTATCTCCAAATGCACTCCCAGGAACAGCAGCAACACGTTCTTCTTCTAAAAATCTAGTAGCGAACTCTTCACTTGTCATTCCGAATTCTTTTATGCAAGGGAATACATAAAAAGCTCCAAACGGTTCAAAGCATTCTAAACCCATTTCTTTAAATGCATTCATCAAATATCTGCGTCTTTGATTGTATTCTTGACGCATAGCTTTAACGTCATCTTCCCCATTTTTTAAAGCTTCTACTGCAGCATATTGGCTGGTTGTAGGGGCGCACATAATTGCAAATTGGTGAATCTTTGTCATTTGTTTGATAATATGTTCCGGTCCACAAGCGTAACCAAGTCTCCAACCGGTCATTGCAAAAGCTTTTGAGAAACCATCAATGAGAATTGTTCTTTCTTTCATTCCCTCTAATGATGCTATAGAAACATGTTCTCCGTTGTAAGTAAGAGCGCCATAAATTTCGTCAGACATTACATAAATATCGTTTTTGGTAATTATATCTGCAATTTTCTCTAAATCCTCTCGTCCCATAACGGCACCAGTCGGGTTGTTTGGATATGGTAATATTAAAACTTTTGTTTTTTCAGTAATTACAGCTTCCAGTTCTTCCGTAGTCAATCTGAATTCATTTTCGGCTTTTAATGCAATTGTTACAGGTTTAGCGCCTGCTAAAATTGCACAAGGTTCATAAGAAACATATGAAGGTTGAGGAATAATGACTTCGTCGCCTGCGTTAATAATTGCTCTTAAGCCAATATCAATAGCTTCTGAACCGCCGACCGTAACGATAACTTCGCTAAGCGGATTGTAATCTATATTCTGATGTCGTTTTTGGTAGTTACAGATTTCTTCGCGTAGTTCTTTTAAGCCTGCGTTAGAGGTGTAGAAAGTCTTTCCTTTTTCTAAAGCGTAAATACCTTCATCACGAATATGCCAAGGTGTGTCAAAGTCAGGCTCTCCAACACCAAGAGAGATTGCATCTTTCATTTCGCTAACTATATCAAAAAATTTTCTTATGCCCGATGGTTTTAAACCTAAAACGGCATTTGATAGAGGTTTTGTCATGGTGTAATTATCTCTCTTTCATCTTCATTTTTTTTATCAAATATAGTTCCGTGATCTTTGTATTTTTTCAAGATAAAGTGTGTTGCGGTACTCAATACGCTATCAAGAGTTGATAACTTATCAGAAACGAAGTTGGCAATTTCTTTCAAAGATTTTTCTTCTAATGTTACCAATAAATCGAATCCGCCAGAAATTAGGTATACAGCTCGAACTTCGGGATAATTATAAATTCTTTCTGCTATACTATCAAAACCTTGACCTCGTTGAGGAGTTACTTTGACTTCAATCAAGGCTGTAACTTTGTCCAAAGATGTTTTGTCCCAATTGATAAGTGTGTGGTATCCGCAGATTATTCCTTCGCTTTCAAGTTTGGCGATTTCATTGGCTACATCAATTTCTTCTTTGCCAAGAAGTATTGCAAGTTCTTTTATTCCAATTCTGCTGTTTTTTTCGATTATAGATAATAATTCTTCTCTCATTTTTAATCCTTAATTAATAAAATTTGTGTAAATTTTTTCTTCAAGAGCCGGATGCTCAATTCCATTTTGCTTGCCAAGTTCAATACACTTAAGCATCCAAGCCATGTTGCGCCCAAGAGTTCGCATAACTTGCAAACCTTCTAAATCTTGTTTAGCATCATCTGCAACGTGTCCATGTATGTTATTCCAGTATCTGGAAGAAACAATTGGCATATTAACAATTGTAAAATACTTATTAAGTACATCAAAGCTGGCTGTTGTTCCTGCGCGTCTGGCAGAAGTTATTGCAGCCCCAGGTTTGAATGCAAGAGCAGAACTGCCGGCATAAAAGACTCTATCTAGGAAAGAAAGAATTCTGCCTGACGGATGAGCATAATAAACAGGTGTTCCAAAAACAAATCCATCAGCTAATTTAGCTTTTTCTATGAATTCGTTTACCATTCCATCATTGAATACGCATTTGCCCAATTTTCTGCAAGCTTGGCAACCGCAGCAATCGCGGAGTTCAAGGTTTCCAAGTTGAAAAATTTCTGTTTCTATATCATTTTCATTAAGGGTTTTGGCAACCTCGCTTAGAGCTGTAAATGTGCAACCTTCTTTATGTGTACTTCCGTTAACAAGCAAAACTTTCATATTTTTTCTCCTACCAGCATTTTAATTTAATCAAAAATTGGAGAGTTTTTCAAGAAAATTAACATTTGATTATTTTTCAGTATAAATACAATCTTGTAATTTCTACCAAGCAGCCGACCTTGTATGAAAAGTCTTTTGGGTTCCTTCTGAGGATAAGCCCCCACCCTTCCCTCTCTGTCACTAACGTGACATCTCTCCCACCCAATGGATGTTGTGGGCGAGAATTAAGTTTTAGAAGAGTCTATACCTCCCCCTATCAAGGGAGGGTACGGCGCCCTACTTGTAGGTTTCACTTTGAGGCGGAGCCTGTAGGTTTAATATAATCTTGTAATTTCAACCAAGCAGCCGACCCAATATGAAAAGTCTTTTTGGTTCCTTTTTCTGTAGAAAAAGGAACTGCCGATGGGGAGACTCGAACTCCCGACCTATTGATTACGAATCAATTGCTCTACCACCTGAGCCACATCGGCAGGTTTGAGTTCAGTATACCATGAAAATAAAATCTAACCATAATGCTATATCACTATGTATATATTTTTTTACATTATATTGATATAGATTTATTATGTGTTATTATTTTTTAGAACCCAATTTGATTAAGGAGTACGTATCGTGAAATATACAAGTATAATGCTTGCAATTGTTATGTCTGTTGCACTCTCAATGCCGGTAATGGCGCAGAGTCCAATTGAACGTTCTATTGATACGTATACTCAAGAAATAGAATCAAATCCTAATGCTGCGTTAGCTTATTCAAACAGAGCGTCAATGAAGTTTTTAAAACAGGATATCAAGGGAGCTATTCAGGATTTTGATAAAGCTATTGAAATTACGCCTAATAACCCTGATTTATACTTAAATAGAGGGTATATTAAACAGTTGATTAATGACTTGGATGGTGCAATGGCTGATTATAATAAAGCGATTGCAATAAATAAGAATTTTGCGTATGCGTATAATAACAGAGGTGTCTTGAAAGTAGCTCTTAATGATATTAATGGTGCGATGGAAGATTATGCCAAGGCTCTTTCTATAAACAAAAATTATTCTGACGTTTATTATAACAGAGCGAATTTGAAATATATGCTTGATGATAATAAGGGCGCTTTGGATGATTATAATGTTGCTATTGAATTGAACCCAAAGGATTCTGACGCATACAACAATAGAGGCGTTGTAAAAAAGAGAATGAACTTCAATGTTGGTGCTTTGAGTGATTATTCTCAAGCAATTGCTTTGAATCCCAATGATAGTATTGCTTACGCAAACAGAGGTCACTTGAAAAAATTATATTTTGATAATGAAGGTGCGGCGATTGACTTGGATCAAGCAATTGCACTTGCCGAAAACCAAACTTTTATAAAGAATGTTAAACCTTTAGTATCAAACGAAAGATATATTGCTGCAATCCCAACAGTTAAAGGTGTTACACAAAATTATACAGTACAAAGAACTCAACCTGTTGTTCAACAAAAAACTCAAATTGCTTTGGCAAGTCCTGAAAAACCGGCTGCACAGCAGACAGTGAAAAAACAAGAACCTGTAAACCATCAACAGATAGCTTATCAATCACCGGCTGTTGTGAAACAAGTTGAGCAACCTGTCGTTAAGCAACAGAATACGGTACAGAAGAAGTCTGAAGTTGTGCAACCACAACAACAAAAACTTGCTGCTAATACTATAAGTGCAGGTGTTGCTACAGTAAGAACTCCTCAAGCGCCTGTTATAACAACTACTGCAGTAACGAAAACTCCAACAACAAATGTAAAACTAGCTGAAAGCTACTATATCAGAGGTTTGCAAAAATGTGTTTTGAGAGATTTGCAGGGTGCAATAGCTGATTTGAATAAGGCAATTGAAAATAATTCTAAGTATGCTGATGCTTATTATTATAGAGCTGCAATTAAAAAAGAATTGGGTGATTCTGACGGATTTAAGAAAGATTACTCAACAGCTATTCAAATCAATCCATCATTACAAGCTTTTAATGATTCAGACTGCTTGTCTTTGATTAGATAGATGTTAATTATTTTTGGACGGTAAGTTTTATTAATAATTTGGTATTAATATTATTAAGCATATAAACAGAAATATGGCTAAAATGATTTTTGTGTAGAACGTGTTTTAAAGCTTTTTTTATATGCTTATATATAAGTCTTCTACGTTCTATAAAAGTGTTTGTTCCATGCAAAATATAGCTTGGTCAGTGGTTTAAAAGTTGAATTTCTAAATCATTTTTTACCATGTAAAAAATGATTTAATAAAGAATTTACTCCAGAAACATTTAAAAGATATAAATTGCAATCAATAGAAGACGAAGCATATCGCATACAAATATTATTAGAACATTTTTCAATATTAACTTCCCAATAGTCGAAATTTCGTTTAAAACGACCCATTTGCTGTTTATAATTTTTAGGGAAAGTAAAAATGTAATCTAAAAAATGTAATGTTCTGATAAAAAAAGCAAAAAACTTCTTGACAAAGTTAGATATCTAACTATAATGTTTGTATGACTGCAATATTATCTTTAATATCTAAAATTCATGAAAAAGGGAATCGTTTTATTATAGACGAACTCAAAAATAACGGTTCAGAAGGACTTGTTCCAAGCCATGGCGATATTCTTGTTTGCCTATATAAAAACGGGAAAATGACGATGAAAGATATTGCGGATTACATTCATAGAACGAAACCAACAGTTACGGTTTTAGTGGATAAACTCGAAAAACTCGGATATTTAAAAAGAGAGGCGTCGGACAAAGATAGTCGCTATACCAATATAGTTTTAACGCAAAAAGGTGAAGATTTTAAAACTACTTTTGAAAAAATCTCAAATGACTTGAATGAAATGTTG
>CABQIM010000106.1 GCA_902464375.1 uncultured bacterium
ATACAAATTTTAAAGGATTATTCACTAATAAATCTAGTCAAAATGGTGGCAATTGGAAAATGGAATATAGTCCATATGCTTGGGAATCACGAAATTGGTATAATTTATCTAAAATGGATATACAACGTGATATTGATATATTTGGAACAGTTCTTCCGGATAATGAAAAAATTTATACCGATAAATATGGTAGAAAATCAGCTAAAGATATTTTGGGAACAGAATTCTATTATGAGCAAGATGGAAAAATTAGAAAAACTATTACAGAAGTTCCGGCTATGAATAGAGAAGATTCTTTAAGAGTATACAATAGCAAGCTTCAAAAGTTTTTGGAAATGAAATCAAACAAACTGGCGTCCATAGCTCAAACTATTATTGATATACCGAATGGATTTACAGATATGTGTTCTAAATTTAATGAACGAGCAAGAGATATTAAGCAAGGATATTTTGCCAGAAGTTATACTCTTGAAGGTTCTTCAAACGAAATGACAACCCAATTTGATAACATGACACGCTCCGCAAACAAGGCGGTTGATGAGTTTAAGCAGTATAAATCAATGAGAGAATCTATGGATTTTGTCAAAAAATATATTGCAGAAAATGATAAAGAAATTGAATTGTTATCAGAAAAACGCAATGCGGGTAAGCTTATTGACATAAGCAAACGTGATACATATGATCCAAACAAAAAATTGTGGCAAGCATTACAAAATATAAAGGAAGCTGTTGATAAGTATGTGTCACTTCCACATAAAACTATTTCTGTGCAAGAAATTCTAAATAATATAGGTAAAGATATTAAAAAAGCAGATATTCCAAATATTGCAATCGAGTATGTTGATTATTTAATTTCTAATCGCTTATAAGAAATAAAAAAAGCCTTCTCATTATTTTGCAGAAGGCTTTTTTTATATTAAATAAATTCAAATTTTATTTTCCTAACATTACCATCAAAACCGAAATATCAGCAGGTTTTACACCACCGATTCTGGATGCTTGAGCAAGGTTTGTCGGACGAATTTTTTCTAACTTTTCTTTTGTTTCAGTTGAAATTTGTTTAATCTTAGAATAATCAATATTTGCAGGAATTCTGTATTTCTCTAACTTTTCACTCGTTTCAACTTGCTGCTCTTGACGTTTTATATACCCGTCATATTTAATTAAAACTTCTGCTTCTTCAACGATATCATCACTTAAATTCAAATTGCGAGTTTCTTCGTCGCATTCTCTAAATATATCATAAGTAATATTCGGACGTTTAAGAAGTTCTGCTAATCTTACACCACGTTCAATGTGTTCACCATATTTTGCAAGAATAGCATTAACTTCATCTGTTGCAGGAAGTTTGGCTTCTTTAAGTCGAGCAATCTCTTTTTGAATATTTTCTTGCTTCTGTAAAAATCTTTGATATTGACTATCGTCAATTAAACCGATTCTGTGACCTAATTCTGTTAATCTTTCGTCTGCATTATCTTGTCTTAATAACAATCTGTATTCAGAACGAGAAGTTAGCATTCTATATGGTTCTTGAATATCTTTTGTTACCAAATCATCAATAAGAGTTCCTGTATAAGATGATGCTCTTGAAAGTTCTACAGCGTCTTCATTGTTCAAATATTTTACAGAATTTATACCGGCTACAAGTCCTTGTGCCGCAGCTTCTTCATAACCGCTGGTACCATTTATTTGTCCTGCAAAGAACAATCCATCAATATCTTTTGACATCAAAGAATGCTTTGTTTGTACAGCCGGAACATAATCATACTCAACAGCATAAGCCGGTTTTATTATATGTGCATTTTCTAACCCTGGGAGCGAACGCAACATTTCTACTTGAACACATGCCGGCAAACTCGTTGAAAAACCTTGAATGTAAACTTCATAAGTATTTAGTCCTTCCGGTTCAATAAAAATATGATGCGAAGGATTTGATGCAAATCTAACAATTTTATCTTCAATAGAAGGACAATATCTAGGACCAACACCTTGGATTAATCCTTGATACATTGGTGATTTATCTAAATTTGCTCTAATTATTGCGTGAGTTTCTTCGTTAGTTCTTGTTAAATAACAAGGATATTGTTGTCTTACAGGACGATTAGGTTTGAAAGAATAAAAACTTAATTTTTCGTCCCCCGGTTGAACTGACATCTTTGAATAATCAATTGTTCTTTTATCAACCCTTGCTGGAGTACCTGTTTTAAGTTTTTTGGTAATAATTCCATGTTCTCTTAAAGAAGCAGAAAGCCCGATTGCGGCACGTTCGCCTAACCGTCCGCCGGAATAAGCTTGCAAACCGACATACATCTTGCCTTCTAGCGATGTTCCGGTAGTTAAAATTATTGCACGACAAGAGTATTCAATGCCGTATTCATCTACTGCTCCGACAATCTTTTTATCAACGACTTTTAAATCAGTAATACAAGTTTGTTTAATCCAAATATTGTCAGTACTTTCAAGAATATGACGCATATATTGCGTGTATTCTTTTTTATCGGATTGGGCTCTTAGTGCTCTTACAGCAGGACCTTTTGATGAATTCAATGTTTTCATTTGAATATACGTAGCGTCAGCAACTTCTCCCATAACACCGCCCAAAGCGTCGATTTCTCTAACAAGAGTTGATTTTGCGGGTCCACCGATTGCCGGATTACAAGGCTGAAGAGCAATATTATCAACATTTAAGGTACATAACAATACATTGCAGCCTAATCTTGCTGCGCTCAAAGCCGCTTCACAACCGGCATGTCCTGCACCAACTACTATTACATCAAATTTATTGTTTAAATAATCCCTGCTAGTCATAGCTTGATTATATCTCAAACAGTCGGAAATGTATATTAAAAATAAAAAAAGGTCGGGAACTTGTTCCCGACCGAATAAGCTCTCTAATAAAAAATCTGATTAACCTTCTGTTACTGCTTCATAACAATCAGAACAGATAGTTTCGTGACCTGCGTGTTCGCCAAGTTTTCTGTATTTCCAGCAACGTTCGCATTTTTCACCTTCTGCTTTTACTACCCAAACAGTAATTCCATTTTCTGTATATTCATTTAATACATCAGACGGAGCTACATCTGCCACATAAGCTTGAGATGTGATAAATATATCAGCAAGATCTTTTTCGTTAGCTTTAAGAACATCTGCATTTTCTGATTTAACATAAACACCAACTTCTAATGAGCTTCCGATTTTCTTTTCTGCTCTCAATGGTTCAATTGCTCTTGTTACAACTTCTCTCGTTTTCAAGATTTTTGTAAAATCTTCTTCTAATAGAGCATTTTCCCACTCTTTATTTACTTTAACCCAATCTGCAAGAAGTACGCTTTCTAAGCCGCCACGTTGCATTTCCGGAGTATTTTGCCAAATATCTTCTGCTTGGTGAGGCATTACAGGAGTTAAAATTCTTACTAACACTTGCAATGTTTCATAAAGAACTGTTTGACAAGCTCTTCTTGATAATGATTTTTTGCCTGCTGTATACAATCTGTCTTTCACGATATCAAGATAGAATGAGCTTAAATCAACAGCTGCAAAATTTTGCAAGCATTGGAAATATTTGTAGAATTCGTAATTGTCAAATGCAACAGTTACCTCTTCTACAACCTTGTTCAATTTATGCAAAGCAAATTTGTCAATCGGTTTCAAATCTTCATACTTAACGTAATCTTTTGCAGGGTCAAAATCAAATATGTTACCCAACAAGAATCTTGCTGTGTTTCTTGTTTTCTTAAAGATTTCTGCAAGCTGTTTAATAATATTGTCGCCGATTTTTGTATCGTTTCTGTAATCAACTGATGCAGCCCAAAGTCTTAAAATATCAGCACCATAGTTTTTGATAATATCATCCGGTCTAATGTAGTTACCTAAAGACTTAGACATTTTTCTTCCATCTTCACCGAATACAAAACCGTGTGTAAGAACTGATTTGTAAGGTGCTTTGCCTTGAACTGCCATTGATGTTAATAATGAAGATTGGAACCAGCCTCTGTGTTGGTCAGAACCTTCCAAATACATATCAACAGGAGTGTGACCCAATTCATCTGAACGTTTTTCAACTACAGCTTTCCAAGTTACACCGGAATCAAACCAAACATCCATAATATCATTTTCTTTTTTAATGTGTTTTTTACCGCATTTAGGGCATACAAAACCTTCCGGTAACAATTCTTCAACAGTATGTTTTACCCAGGCATCAGAGCTTTCTTTTTCAAACATTTTTGCTACGTGTTCGATTGTTTCGTCTGTAACTATAACTTCTCCGCAATCTTCACAATAGAATACAGGGATTGGCACACCCCAAGCTCTTTGACGAGAAATACACCAATCTGTACGGCTTGCAACCATGTTGGAAATTCTTGCTTCGCCGCTAGCCGGAATCCATTTGATATCCTTAATTGCAGCTAAAGTTTCATCACGGAATTTATCTACTTTTACGAACCATTGAGGAGTTGCTCTGTAGATTACAGGGTTTTTACATCTCCAACAATGTGGGTAAGAGTGGTTGATATCAGCTGCTGCTAATAATGCACCACAATTTTGAAGTTTTTCGATTACGATTTTTCCGCCTTTATAATAAGGAATGCCCTCTAAATCCTTGTCACCAACTATTTCTGTCCAGATACCTTTGCTATCAAGAGGTGAAAAAACTTCAATACCGTATTTGCAACCAACTTCATAGTCTTCAAGACCGTGTCCGGGAGCTGTGTGAACAGAACCTGTACCGGCATCAAGTGTAACGTGTTCGCCTAAAATAATAGGTGATTTTCTATCGTACAATGGGTGTTTTGTATTTAATAATTCTAAATCAGCACCTTTAACAGAACCAATAACCTTGATATCTTTTTCTTCCCAAGAAACACCTTCTAAGAAATGACCAAGAAGTTCTTGAGCAACCACGTAAACATCATTGTTGTACGTAAAGAAAGTGTATTCAAATCTAGGGTGCATACTGATTGCCATGTTTGATGGAATTGTCCAAGGAGTTGTTGTCCAAA
>CABQIM010000107.1 GCA_902464375.1 uncultured bacterium
TTTTAGCAACACATGTTACAAAATCTTAACAATTCTTTCCAAAATATTAAAGTTTTTAGACGAATCTGCCGTCATGAAAGACATAAGGAAACAAACGGAAAGGAAGACAGGTCATGGGTATGGCAGCTTCGCAGGCTAGATTCTTAGGTCTAACTGCAAGAAAAACAAATGTTGAATTTGAAGGCCAACAGATTAACCAACAACGTACTACGTTGTCGAACCAATCTGCTAACTACTACAACCAACTTCTTGGTATGGCTGTACCGGTTCCACCGTCTGTTGACGACTACACAAAAACAGTTTACACTTTTGAAGATGGTGCTTTGAGCAACTCTATTTCTACAATGATTGCTCAATCTAACGGATTATATCTTATTAGCTACACTTCTTCTTGGACTGACGATTTCGCTGCGGTATCTGCTGGACAGTCTATAGTTACTAAAAACAAAACTACAGGCACTTACAATGTTGGTGCTAAAACTTTAAGAGAACTTACTGATGATTTGACATTCACTGTTAAAGAATATGATAAAGATGGCAATGTTACTGCTACTTCTTCTGGTTGGTATTACAACAAAGAAGATGGTAAATATTACGCTTCTTATGATGAAAAGACTAACACATACAAAGATGCTTACACTAACAAAGGACAAAACACTGTAAGCACTAAAACTGAATGTGATTTTAATGACGATTATTTAAAAACTCTTTCTCCTGATCAAATTGCTAAATTGAAAGAAGAAGAAAAAGAATACATTAAAATCTTGAACGATCAATACGGTGATGACAGCACTTGGATGGTTAGATATGTTCAAAACACTTCTACAGGTACTTGGTCTCCATACTTCAACAAAAAATCTGTTCTTGATAATGCGATTTATTCTCAAAACGGTTCTTCTCAAAGCAACATTCCGGCTTACACTATCGGATCTGCTCAAAAGACTGAAGAAGTTAAAGGGGTTAAAGCAAGAATGGAGCAAGATGCTTCCGGACGTATCATTAACGTGACACTAAACCCTGGAGAAGATGACGAAGTTACTTATGCTGTTACTACTAACACTGCAACAGATCAAGCTAAATACAATGATGCGATGAACCAATACGAATATGACAAGTATCAATATGATCAATCTATTCAAGAAATTAACGCCAAAATTGAAATTATTCAAGCGGAAGATAAAAACTTAGAATTAAGATTGAAACAACTTGACACTGAACAAGACGCAATTTCTACAGAAATGGATGCTGTACAAAAAGTAATCGAAAAGAATACTGAGTCAACATTCAAAACATTCGGGTAGACGATAGCCGAGTGAATAGTGATTAGTGAATTGTGAATAGTTCGTTACGTTCGCTAACCCTCAAAAAATATACATAGTGAATATTTGAAATGGTCCATTCACCATTCACTGTTCACTACTCACAAATAATATTTTGTTTCCTTTCCCTTTTTCCAGACTAACCGCAGGTTGGTCTTTTTTATTATGTTGTGAAAAATATTATAGTCTGTCAACGCGCACAATATTTAATAAGGAATAAAGTTTTGAGGATTTTTAATCGGGAGTTGCGCGATATAATTATTTTAGTCTAAATAAGTAGTTTTTTATATTTCTTAATAGTATTAGCAATATTATTTTGGTTTTGTTTTTATATTAAATAAAGGGAAAATATTTCTTTCGAAGGAAAAAATGTTAGACGCAACTAAAAATGTAAAATTTACAGGCTTAACTCCAAATGTCCCAGTTGCAAGTACTGGTGAAAGTGGAGTCAATGCCGTTTCTATTCAGCCTCAAAAGCCTGATGAATTTGTAAAACAAGGTGGAGAAGAGAAAAAGAAAAAACTTTCAACCGGAGCCAAAGTTGGTATTGGCGCAGGGTTTTTGGCTACTGCGGGACTTATTGCTTTTTTAGTAATGAAAGGAAAAGTTTCAGAAGCAAAACAATTAGCAGAACATATCGAATTTAAGCCGGCTCAAACATTAGAAGAAGCTATCAAATTTGGGAAAGAGCATCTTGGTATAAAGTCGTATGAAGATTTTGGCGCGAACGATTTAGATGCCATAAATTGGCTGAATGAAGGATTTGTAAATGTTTCAAATCGCATGAAAGGTAAATTAAGAATGCCTAAACAGATTTTGTTCACAGATGATCAAAATATTTTGGGAGAGCATTCTCTTGCTGGAGTTGTTTCGGATAGTAATTTGCCTCAAGAATTAAAAAAATATTCTGGTAGTTTTTTCTTGAATAAGAAATTCTTTTCAGACCCAATAGAGGCTGTAAACAATGATTTCAAAAAAGCTTTGAAGCATGGATATTTTGAAAAAACAGAAGATGGAAAAATTAAAGTGAATTCGTTGTTTGCTCCAGAAACTGGAGATATGCTTATAGACATAATTGAAGATTTTCAACGAGAGAAATCTTTTAACTCTGCTGTTAGAGTAAGCGTTGCAATAGAAAATATGCGTAATGCTGTAAATGCGTATACAAAAAATCCATTAGAAGTAATTCAATCACTGTTGAAAGATGAGAAGAATATATCTATGTTTAAAGAAGCTGGAATTAATACAAGTTTAAATGATATTAAAAATCTTTCGTTAAAAGAACAGATTGAAATTCGTAAAACAATGACAGCTTTGTTGAAAGAACAAAATGAAGCAAGTTATGTTAATAATCTAATAGGCAGCGATAAACAATATGCCGAAAAATTAGTTGAAAAAGGCTTTTTAGATAAAGTAGAAACTATTAAAGAGATAGAGACAAACAAATTAGCAGAAATTATTAAATATACAGAAGAATATACTGGTAAAAAAGAAAAATTTTATCCTATTGAGCTATGTATTGATGAACTAGATAAATCAAGTCCATTCGCTACAGTTTACCATGAAATGGGGCATCTACAAGATATGAAGCCTCGCTGTTTGACTACAGCAAAATATAATTATGACTATTCAAAGTATTCACAAGAACTGAAAGATTGGGTTGATAATGATGATAATATTCGAATAGCTAGCAGGGTTTCTGGATATTCAACTAGTGGACCAGGTGAATTCATAGCTGAAACATTTGCCAAACTTGTAGAGGGAAGAAAGGTTTCTCAAGAAGTTAAAGATTTGTATAGAAAACTAGGTGGTCCTGAGTTGCCAAATATGTAATATTTTTCATTTTATTACTTTTCAGCCTTATACAATCTTGCAAAGAAACAAGATACGTGCTGAATTGAATCAACTCTTACCCACTGCCTTGTTGCCTTAAATCTTATTGAATTTAATGAACGTTCGGGATTTTTGTGCGAATAATTATTTATTTCATCATTAAACAAATGGAACTGACACATCGCAACGCGTTTACAAGCATTTAATAACTTTTCAGCCAAATTGTCCATTTTCAGAAATTTCGCTAGATAATACGATGCAATAAGTCCCTCAGAACGTGCTCCATCAGGGAAATAATGATCTCCGTATTCATAATAATACCCGCCTTCATAATCTATATATGGGGAGTCATCACGTTTATAAGTTTTTTCAACCATTGTCGCAGCGTCAGTAAAAACGAAATTAATATAATTTTGTTTTTGAAAATCTTTATCTTTAGCCCACTCTTCAATAGCCTGCATTAACCAAGCATCGGATGGCAAAGCTGTAAATAAGTCAGCATAAATATGCGGTCTTTCTTCTATAATCCAATCAAGAGCTTTTTTAGCAACTTTACGAACTTCTTTAGCTAGCGGTTCATCATCTAAAAAGTTATTTGCAAACAACGCAAGCCCGAGTAACGCCTCTCCGGGGTAATAAAATGAAAATGTTGCTTTTCTCTCTTCATCAGTCATATTTATCAATGGTTGTCCGCTTTGGAACTGTGGATGAATGTAATACCCAAGAATTTCTCCATTTTTATAAACACGACTCATAACGTGACGAGTATAGCCTTTTATATATTCATCATAAGACTTATCACCAGTAAACGAACGATATTGCATCATTGCAACAAGTAAAACACCGGTTCCGCCAAGCTTAGCTTTACGGTTATAAAACGCATAATAACCTTTTCCCCATTGTGTATCATGCTCACGAGAAATTGAAATACTCCAATCGACGGCTTTTTTTGCAGCTTTAATATACTTTTCATCAGATGTAAGTTCATAAGCTCTTATAAGTGCAATAATCCCTCCACAATGACGTAAATCATTATAGTAAAGATTACTTTCAGGTCTATTCGGATGTTCATGATCCTTATAAGTATCATCACAACAATCGTAATAATACAAAAACCTACCATCTTCATACATATTAGCAAGTAACCAATCTGCAGATTTTATTACCTGTTGATATAAAATATCATAGCTGAATTCTGTATAACGAACATTTCCACGATACAAAGGAATACACTCTTTTTTATACGTAATAAACGCTCTGCTTCTAAAAAGATAATATTCATAATCTTTCGACTGTGAAAGAATTTCAAGTCTTTTAGAACGACTGCTCGTTAATTTTGCAATAGGTGTTTTACGTACAAGAGTCTCTAAAACAGAACGCAACCCCATGTGACTTAATGAAACAGCATCTGTCGGCATATAATAGTAAGAAACACCATCTTTTCTTAGCTCTAAACCATTTATTCCAATTTCGAAACGAGAATTATCAAAACGAACAGAATTTAATTTAGCCGGAGAAACAGAATGCCTATCGATAACATACTCCAACATAATACGGCATTTGTCTTCATCATTTACAGTAAAATCGCCAAAACGCTTGTTCTTACGAAGCATTTCTACATTTCTATTAAGTGTAGTTTCCAAGTCTTGACGTTTACTTCCATATCGAATAAATTTTTGTCCTGACTGGAAAAGAGTAATGTACACAAGTGTTTCAGCTCTGTTAAAATTTATAATATTAGACAGATTTAAATCTGTTACACTTAAATTTTGTCCTGTTACCAAAGAATTTCTAACCCTACGCAAAATCTCCTTAATTGGAGAAAAATCTTGTTCAAAAAAAG
>CABQIM010000108.1 GCA_902464375.1 uncultured bacterium
TAACGAATTAAAAATCATTCAAGGTACGATTGACGGTATCTTGAACAGCAGAGAGAATAAGAAGTGATTTGCTTCTTGTTTTCTCTGTTTTCCTATACAGATTCTTCAACATTTATTTGTTGATCTGCTCCGCAGGCAACAAATAAGAGCCGACTATCCTTATTTCTTTATCGTAAATTTACTTGTTACACAGTAATGAAAAAAGCCAATAGTTTGTAACTGAACTTTACAAACTATTGACTTTACATTTTGATGTCCACTCTTCAATGAATTATCATACGAATATATCTTCAATACTTTATAATTCAAGAGTAATAATAAGGCTATTGGCATGTACTTTTGCAACAATATTTCCGCCAAGAATGGTAACAAGTGTTTTTACTACCGCAAGTCCCAATCCTGTACTTCCATTATGTCTTGATTTATCGCCTGTATAAAAACGGTCAAAAAGTCGATTGCAATCAATTTCTGAACTGTCACTCATTGGATTTTCAATGGTAAATATAATATTATTATTTTCTTTCTCCATAAGTGTTATTTTTATCGTTCCAACAGAATACTTAATTGCATTTGTCAACAGATTTTGTAAAATTCGTTCTACCATATTTTTATCAGAATATACGTATATTGAATAATCTGGGAGATTTATTTCGGGTAAAATATTCTCCTTTTCTAATGCAACGGCATTTTCCGTAATTAAATTTATTAACATATTAGATATATTAAACTTTTCTTTTTCTGGAACTGTCTGCTGTTCCTCCAAAATAGAAAGGTCATAGAATGTTTCTACCAATTCTTTCATTTTTTCGGCTTTGCTAAAAATCACTTTTACACGCTGTTCTTGACTGGATTCCAAATTTTCTTTTTGCAATAATTGTAAATGACCAAGAATGACTGTAAGAGGTGTACGCAAATCATGTGATATATTAGCAACAGATTCTTTTAAATACTCTTCATTGCGTAATACGCCTGCAACAGCCTGTCGTTGTCTGATATTATATTGATTCAATATACCAGCCAGTCTTTCTAAATCTTTATCAATCAACGAAATGTCTAACATCTGCTGTGAATTTCCAGAATTCAATTCATTAACTTGATCCGCAAGATTACGGATTTGTTTTTTTAATTGAATATATCGAAATAGCAGTATTACTAAAAATATTGTTATGATAATTAAAATCCATTCTATGTTAGACATTTTCTCCACCTATTTAAAATCACATTTACAAAATTTTATCCACGAAAGCAATACCAATATACCAGACCATATACATCCTACTAAAATAGCTATCGGTTGAAAAAAGGTTTTCATGCTGACAACGATTCTGATTTGATAAGTAGGTAAAAAACCGACTGGTAATCTCAACATCATTCCATAGCCAAGATATAAGCTAAGACCAAAAATAATAATTGCTGTAACCGAAGTTGCTTTTACAGCATCCTGTAAATAGCAACAAATAAGTATTGCAATTAGAAATATCGCACTATTAAGCAGACAAGAATAAATGATTGCTTTTATAATATTGTAAAAAAACATTCCCACGTCTGCAACACCAAAGCGTCCAAATTCCCTTATGCACCCTGAAACTGGATAGACAAGAGCCATAAGATTAAAAGCAATTAAATACGATATTATTTTACTTGTAAAAATTTGTTTTCTGGAATGTCCAGCACTGACCTCTAAGTTTATTGTTCTCTTAGAAAATTCCTGTCCTAAAATCAATGCAAGTATAGCCGACATGATGATAAGAAGAAACGTAGAATCATACACCATTCCATTAAAAATATCAGCAAGAGAAGAAACAATTTCTTCTGTCGGTCCCATGACCTCTGTAACATAAGTATCTGCTGTAAAAAATCCTAAAATAAATATTCCAATCATACCACACCAGTAAATAGAATTATGTAACAACTGATATTTTTCCAGTTTTAATAATTTATCCATAAAAAACACCTCCGGTTATTTCAAGTCTGTATGTAAAAAAGCACTACCTGCAATGAAATATAAAATAAAATTCCATAAAAAATCTACAAACAAGCAAAAGTTTGTCGAATAGACCTTTTGCAATGAAATTAACCTAAGTTGTCCCATTGGTATTATTCTGCTGATTATTTGTGCAGATTCACTGTTCAGTAAAAAAATCATAACAAAAAATAAAACCATTGAAACTGTCAGTGTTTTCCCCATATCACGAAAAATAAAAGCAAAAAACATCGGTAATGCACACAGTGTTATCATGGCAAACAGAGTTAGTAAAACCATAGTATATGTGCTATCATTCCAAAAAAGTTTTTCTCCAATATAAAATTGACTAATAATTCCATGTACAAATAATGGAAATACCAGAATGATAATACAACCTATTTGAGATACAATTAACTTTACTCTAAAAATAGAACTTCTTTTATGTCCGGCAGTAATATAAGTATTTAAAGTTCTTCCACTAAAATCACTTCCAATGAACAATGCTATAAACACTATAATCAAAAAATAGAGTAACGGAATATTGTATAATGATGCCATAATTAAGTTTGAAGAGCATTCTTTACTATCTAACAGCAATATGCTACTTAAAAGGAGATTGAATATTCCAATTCCCCAAAAATACCAACTGTGAAACAACTTATATAACTCAGTTTTTAGGAGATTTGACATCTTTTGTTCCTCCTATTTTGCTCAAAAAATAGTCCTCCAAAGTATCGCCAGATACAGAAAGTCCTGTTACAAGAATGTGCGATTCTGCCAAAGCAGACGCAACTGTCTCTAAATCATTCAAATAATCATACAAACGAATTATGCCATCTGGCATTAGTTTAAAGTTATCTGTATGAAGATTCTCTTCCAAAACCAGAACCGTTTTCTGAACATCTGTTGTTTTAATAGCTATATGTCGTTTACACCGTTCATTTAATTCATAATCAGAAATCTCTTCTATAATTTTTCCATGGTCAATCAGAATAAATTCTGATGCTGTTTGATACAATTCTTCTAAGATATGGCTTGAAACCAAAATGGTCATACCATATTCTTTATTCAAAATTTTCAATAAATTTCTGATTTCTACAATTCCAGCAGGGTCAAGACCATTGATAGGCTCGTCTAAAATCAATAGTTCTGGTGTATTTAAAAGTGCAATCGCTATCCCCAATCGTTGACGCATACCTAATGAAAAATTGCGGACACTCTTTTTACCTGTATCTTGCAATCCAACCATATCTAATGTCCTTTTAATAACTGATTTATCTGGTATGCCTCGTTGAATACGCTGTACTTCCATATTTTGATAGGCAGTCATTGACGGGAATAGAGCAGGCGTTTCAATCATACTTCCAATTCGTTTACGCTGTTTCTGCAATTCTTCTGTTCCAGAATTTCCCCATAAAGAAAGTGTACCACTTGTTGGAAACGCAAGCCCTGTGACTAATCTTAAAAAAGTAGTCTTACCTGCTCCGTTTTGACCAATAAATCCATAAATTTTTCCTTTTTTTATTTGTAAATTTATGTGGTCTAATGCTAATGTTTGTTTATATTCTTTGGTTAAAGACTTTGCTTCTAAAATAATTGAACTCATATCCCAAACCTCCTTTACTTAAACCAGTATAACGGGCAATTTTAAAGAATTTCTTAAATCGTAATGAGAAAAGTTAAAAAAATAATAAAGCTAAGGAACGTTTAATCCTTAGCTTTATGTAGGCGGTAGCCAATGCCCCAAACAGTATCAATAAATTCTGTATCAGAGCATATCGCTTTTAATTTATTGCGTAAATTACTGATATGAACATTAAGTGTATTATCCTCAGCAATATATTCCGTATCCCAAACACTTTGAAAAAGATTCGATTTTGAAAATACTTTATCTGGATATTTCATCAACAATTCTAAAATGCCAAATTCTTTAGCGGTTAAGGATAATTCTATTCCATTCAAAAATGCTGTATTTTTCTCTAGGTCTAAAGTCAGATTGTTATATTGCAAACATTCTGTCTGGCTATTTTGAAATTGTACTCTTCGCAGATTACTTTCAATTCTGGCAAGCACTTCTTCCATATCAAAAGGTTTTGTGATATAATCGTCTGCTCCCAGACGAAGCAAGTCGATTTTATTTTGTGTAGTTTCTTTCGCTGAAATAATAATAACAGGTATCGTAAATTTCTTGCGTACATCAGATAAAATAATATCACCACTCCGATAAGGAAGCATAATATCAAGTATAATCAAATCAATTTTTTCTTTATTCAAAAAATCCAGAACATGAAGTCCATCATATTGGCAATGCACAGCATATCCTTTTTCTTTTAGAAAATCAGCCAATAACGCATTTATTTCTAAATCATCTTCAATAATCAATATTTTATTCATTAGCCTACCTCATTCCTGCAATGCTACTTTCCCATTATACATTTAAGGTTGTATTTCCTCAATACCATTGCAACCAATTATATGAGAGGGATTCTTATTTTGTCAATCTAATTGTAAGCAGAATAGTATAGATTGGATAAACAATTACCATACTATTCTGCTGTAATATTTATTCTACAATCTTCCAGTTATCGTCCTTATGAAGCACAAGCTCATACTGTGAGATTTGCGTCATTTTCGACTTGTTATCCAGATACTTTACGGACACGCTGACTTTGAGGTTGTCGCCGTCTTTGGTAAAGACAGGGTTTACCAGTTCCGAAAATACATAGTCGCCGGATACAGGAGCAAGCACTCCGTCTTTGACATAATAGGCAAGTTCCTTTTCCGTAGCTGTCGGGTAGAGCTTAAAGAATGTTTCCAAGAAAGCGGTAGCGTCCTTGACTGTGTCGGAACTGACACTAACATCGGCTTCCTGTGTTTTGGGTTCATACTTTGATTTCTGTATTGCCGGAGCAAGGGTAGGATTCTGGGTAATGACCATTGCACCGTCTTTATCCACATGAACGGTCACGGTGTAGTTTTCTGTGACTGCCTGTGTCTGTTCTC
>CABQIM010000109.1 GCA_902464375.1 uncultured bacterium
AACTGGAAGTTGTCGAGTTTTATATATTGACCAAAAGTTTGATTTAAGAACTATAAGACTTTTTTCAAATAATATCTATAATGCTTTTCTGGACAATTTTCTAATATACCAAATACAATATACCCTTGCTTCTCATAAAATTCTTTGGCTTGAAAATCAAATGTATCAAGATGAATAAGTTTAGCACCTTTTGATTTAGCATCATTTTCAACTTCTTCTAAAAGTAAGCTACCAAGTTTTTTCCCTCTATAACTAGAATCGACCCACAATGTATCAACATAAACTACATTCCAACAATACATCCTTGCTACAATACCAGCAACAATCTTATCATCCTTACCGATTTTCTTGCTTAAATCTATGAAATTTTCTTTCTGTTTAGCCTCAACCTGAGATAGATTATATTCCACCAGTCTTTCAATAATATAATCCTGTTCTTTCTTTGAACATACATCAATTTTCATAATATAATTTCCTTTCATATAATAAATCGGATTTGTCCAGATTTACAAATTCTATTTGCTTAACTTTCACTACTCACAGTATAATTCGATTTTATAAAATACACAAGTAAAAAGGTATGAGAGACTTTCACACCTCCGCATACCCTTTTATCCATTCCATGCCAATAACAGCAACAGCTCGTTATTCTTTTACATAACAAATCAATTCGCCAACTTCACAATCAAAATAATCACATAACTTACAAATCAAATTTGCATCCAGCCTTTGAAATTCATTTCTGCAATATCTGTTAAAATTTGACCTCGGAATATCCAACTCTTTGCAAATGGTATTCTTACTGATATCCCGTTCTTTCAACAGTTCTTCTATCCTTAACTCTAAATGTCCATAATTCATATACATCACCCCTACACAAAGTATATTTAATAAATCTTTATGTAGTAATTCACTATACAGCGAGGTACTATATAGTTATCCCCTTAGGGATTTAAGAAAGAGAGGTGCATACACATGAAAATAAAAGTCATAACTACATTTTTATTGTTCTGTCTAATTGCCGGAATCTGCTATTACATCAGTCTGCCCGATTACCATGTCCGTAACAGCATGTCATTCAGTAATCAAGGCACACGAGACACGGAGCTAACTGTTATTGTTTACAAATATTGGGGAATTGATGAGACTATTCGTAAAATCGAAACAGAACACAACAAGATTAACGGCACTCCTACTACCCTTGAAATCAATCTCTATTATTCTGCATGGCTGATTCGTTATGGAGAGAAACCCTTTAAAACCGTTGTTTTTGAATATGACTAAGAAAAAGAATAACAGACAACACTTTCGCAATCGTGCTGTCTGCTATTCTCTGTATACTTTCCACATCTAGTTCTTTCTTGTTCGTGTTCTTTCAAAAACCAACGTTCCGAAGGATGCCCAGAGCGACGGTTCCTAACAGGGCGGCGGGTCGGCTGGGCAAGTGGACGCCTTAGATTACTTCTGCTATTTCGTCACATATTCGATTGGACTATCTTCAATTCCCTCATATTTCTTTATAGTAAGAAGATTGTTAATAAAGTCTAATACCTTGTTTGTATCTTCATCATCCAGTAGGTCCAACTTAGTCAAGATATCAATGTCTGTTTGATTTTCCACTTGTATTGATATGGGTTCTGACATATCCACAACCGCTTTAAATTTTTTCTTTCTGTGAACCACATCAATATCTGTAGTCAATCCCATAACATGACTTTTGCTTACGCCAAACAGTTGTGATAACCTATCCCATATAGAATCATCCCTTGGAGTTCCATTCCCATTTTCATAGTTAGTCAGCATACTTTGTGAAATTCCCAACTCTTTTGCCAATTCCGCAACTGTGATGTTATTTTCTTTTCTCAATTCTTTTATTTTATTCATCGCAATCCTCCTTGTTTATGCTCATTATATTTCAATGTTTTCACTCTGTCAATCTTTTTATCGGATATTAAGATATTTCTCTTGACATCGCTTATTCTGTGCTGTATTATAATAAATATCTGAATATCAGATAATCAAATATTTTAAGGAGGTCATATTTATTGATTAGAGGAACTGATTTCATTTTAAACCCGGACAAACTGGAGGAACAATTTCAATTAGTCGAAGTATCTGAATGGATTGACTACAACACCAAAGAGAAACTAGGCTTCTACTACACTGTTCTTTTTCCAAAGCTGAAATTTGAGAAAATCAAAGTTGGCGTTAAAAATGCCAATCAGCTTGTGTCTAATGAAGAATTGGAGCAAAGAGGACAAGTGACCGTTTCATTTGAGGGACTACATACATGGGCGAGTCTTTATAATGGACGCTTATCCGTCAAAGCAGAAGCTGCCAATATCAGAAAAGCCGGAACAAAATAGTTCCCTAAAGGGGGCAGATAGTCAGTGCCGGACAACGTCATAAGGTGCTGACTATCTGCACCATTTAAGGAAACAGATATCGTTCTATCTTTACTTGATATATAAAACAACATCTTCCGAAAAATCGGAGTAGAAACAAGCACATACAAAATAGGATACGAGGTGAATTTCGTGGGCAAAGCAAAACAATGTTTTGTATACAATACGAAAATCATTGAAACTCCTACTACGAAAGAAGTGTATTTCTATGAAACTCCAATTTACAGCCATTCAAATTCAGATTCAAAAACAAGTAATACACAAGCACATAAACGTAAAGTATTTGATGAAATGTCGGCTCATAAGCAATATGACAGTTTAAAGCGCAAGCAAAAACACTATGAGCAAACCCGTTGGGAGATTGCCCGTATTGTTGACTGCAATTTTGATAACAAGACCAAATTTTTAACGCTGACATTCCGAGAGAATATTCAAGACATCACTATAACCAACAAGGAATTTAAGTATTTTATACAACGATTAAATTACTATCTGTATCAAACCAAAGTCCAGACATTGAAATATATTGCAACGTGGGAGAAACAGAAACGTGGAGCAATCCACTACCATGTTATTTTCTTTGATTTTCCGTTTGTGGCAAAGGAAAAACTACAAGATTTATGGACGTATGGATTTATCAAAATAAACCGCATTGATGTAGACAGCATGGAGAACAGAGGACGTTATTTAAGCAAATATTTTGGTAAAGACCTAGAGTTAAAGGAACACAAAAAAAAGGCATTTTTCAAATCTCAAAACCTTAAAATGCCAATTGAACAAAAGTTAATGCTTACAGATGATATTCTACAGGATTTAACACAAGAGAATGTCGTCTTTCAGAAAGAATATACCAGACAGGTGTATGATACAAAATCTATCATTACAAACGGCTCACCCCTTAAAGACAGCAGTGTTACATATCTGAAAATTAAAAAGGGGCGTGATTGTACTGGCTAAACTGAACGCCCTTGAAATCCTGCAATATGAGAAAGCCATTATGTCGAGAGCAGATTCAATAAAGATATTGTATCAAGAATTAAAAACTGGTATACTTTCGCTAACGGATATACAAGAACAGGTTGATATGAATAAAAAACAAGTTCTTGATTTACACAAAAAAATGTATAACTACTGGCAAGGAAAAAATGGTAAGTGGTACAGCTATTTACCAAAAGAGGGGGTTGAACCGCCAAAGGGAAAGCAGATTGAGAGTGTCAACGAGGAAAAATTGAATAGTAAAATCATAGAGTATTATGTCATTGAGGAATCCCGAAAAAAGCAGGAAAAGACTTGCCCTACTTTCCTAGAAGTCTATTACATGTGGCGAAGTATTAAGGATTTAGAATTAGACGATAACTCAATCTATAAGTTTAATACTGACTGCAAACGTTTCTTTGTTGGTACAGACTTTGCTGAGATGCCTATTAATCAGATTAATGAGAACACAATAAAAGTTTTTATGTTGGAAACCATCAAGCGACTTGAATTGTGCAAAGAAACCACACGTAAGTTTTTCAGCTATATAAAAAACGTGATTAGATACGCAAGAATTGAAAAAATTATCACAGATAATCCAGTGGAATTTCTTGAGCCTAAGGACTTTACAAAACATTGTGGAGAAATTGAAGTATCTGACTGCGATAAATACTATACCGATACTGAACTTGCTATTATCTTAAAAGCCTTGCATGGATATTATAGGGAGAACCCTTTATATATGCCGCCTTATGCCATAGAATTAGCAATGTACACGGGTATGAGGGTTAGTGAGCTATCAACCTTGAAATGGTCTGATATCAATGATATCTGCATCAGTATCAATAAATCTGCAAAACACAATCGGTTAAAAAATGAATTTTCTGTTGGTAAGACTAAAACCAAGAAATCAAGAGCCTATCCGGTTGACGGACAGATTAATCACTTATTGGCACGCATCAAGCGAGTACAAGAAGAACATGGAATTTTATGTGAATGGATTTTCACGGATGGCAATGGAAGTTATACCCATGCAAGAAACATAACTGACTGCATGACACGGTTATGCCGGGAAAACAAATTAAACGGTGGTGGTATCACTAAGCTACGGAAAACAACCAGTTCCGACTTACAAGCTAAAGGCACACCAAAATCAGTGGTCGCAAGTATGTTAGGACATACTACCGAGGTCAACGAGAAGTATTATACCTATGACACTTCAAACCTTGCCGAAAAGAAAAAGATTATCCAAGAGCGAAATGCCAAATTTAAGAATCTGGCACACACTGGATAATCCCAACCAAAGCCAACCAACTTTTTCAACACCTAAAAAATGAAAAACCCCCATAAAATGGGGGTAAAATCGGAGTGACGTGATTCGAACACGCGACCTCTACGTCCCGAACGTAGCGCTCTACCAAGCTGAGCCACACTCCGATA
>CABQIM010000110.1 GCA_902464375.1 uncultured bacterium
TAAAAATAATTTTTTTAAACAAATAAAAAAGGCGCATCTAATGGATGCGCCTTCTATTTATGAATCAATTCAAACTATTTCAAATTAACTTTGTTATTATCAGCCAAGAACTGAGTAACTTTTTCGTTCAATGCTTGTTGTGAAATTGCATTGAATACACCTGGAGTTTGAGAAAGTTGTTTAATCATAGTTTGTGGGTCTATTTGATACATATGGCTGATTTCAGCAATCTTAGCACCAAACTCTTCTTGAGAAACAACAATGTTTTCATCCTTAGCAATCTTATCAATAACTAGAGAATTTTTAACTCTCATAGCAGCATCTTCTTTTAAGCTCTTCATAATGTTATCATAACCTTGAGCTTCTACTGCTTGATCCCAATTGAAACCTTGCATAGCTAATTTTTCTTTGTATTCTTCAACCAATTGATCAGCTTCTCTATCAATCATAGATTGTTGAATATCAACTTTAGCTTCTGATGTAACTTTTTCAAAAATAGCTTTTTCTGAATTAGTTCTATCAATATCAGCCTTTTGGGTATCCAAATATTTTTGAATATCAGCCTTCAAATCATCAACAGTCTTAAATGGACCAACTTTTTGAGCGAACTCATCAGTTAGTTCAGGAAGAACTTTTGATTTGATTTCATTGATTTTACATTTGAAAGTAGCAGGTTGACCAGCTAATTTCTTTTCGTGATATTCTTCTGGGAAGTTTACACTGATTTCGAATTCTTCACCTAAAGCTCTATCAACTAATTGTTCAGCAAATCCAGGGATAAAGCTTGAATGAGCTAAATCCAAAGTGTAGTTTTTAGCATCACCATGTTCAATTTTTTCACCATTAGCGAAACCTTCAAAATCAAATACGATAGTATCAGTAGCAACAGTCTTTCTATCAGTAACAACAACGGTTGTAGCGTGTTGAGCTAACATACCGTCTAATGATTTTTGGAATGCATCTTCAGGAATTTTGTAAGCATCAACATCAAGTGTTAAACCTTTGTATTCACCCAAAGTAACTTCAGGTCTTAATTCAATCTTAGCTGTGATTTTTAAATCTTCGCCGATTTTGTAATCATAAGATTCAACGTATGGTTGAGCTACTACATCAAAATCATTTTCTTTGATTACTTCAGAAAAAATTCTAGGTAGAGCACCTTCAAGTGCTTCATGTTTAATTCTTTCTTCACCAATGTTTTGTTCCACAATGTTTCTAGGAGCTTTTCCTTTTCTGAATCCTGGAATATTAACATATTGAGCTAATCTTTTAGCCGCATTGTTATAGTAGTTTACGGCATCTTTTGCCGGAACTTCAATTTCAACCTTAACCATATTTTCAGGTTGTTTTTCAATAGTTGTTTTCATTTAATTATCCTCTTTTCAATACCCTTCACTATTCTAAACTACTACAAACAGAGGATATTGTAAACCTTTAAAACATATATATTAACAATAATAAAAAGCGGTACAGAAAATCTATACCGCTTCTTACTATTTTATATTTTAAAACTATTCGCCTTCTTTTGGTAATTCAGGAGCTCCAAACATACCTTCAATTTCTTCTAAAATTGCGGCAGGTTTTCTTGCCTGATTACGTTGAGCTGCACGTTTTTGAGCTTCTTTATCACGTTCTTCACTTGCGTAAGATAAGTGATGGAAACCAGTACCTGCAGGAATCAAACGACCAATGATAACGTTTTCTTTCAAGCCTCTTAACAAGTCTTTCTTACCATCAACCGCAGCTTCAGTAAGAATTCTTGTTGTTTCTTGGAATGAAGCAGCTGAAATGAATGATTCAGTGTTCAATGAAGCTTTTGTAATACCTAACAACATGTATTCACAAGTTGCTTCTTGACCATCATGTTCTCTTACAGCTTTGTTTTCATTTTCGAAAGTTTGAACTTCAACTAATTCACCTGGTAATAAGTTTGTATCACCAGAATCAACGATTCTAACTTTCTTAGTCATTTGACGAACGATGATTTCAATGTGTTTATCAGCGATTTCTACACCTTGAGAACGATATACACGTTGAACTTCATCTACTAAATATTGTTGTGCTTCTTCAGGTCCACAAAGTCTGATAACATCGTGAGGATTTAAAGGACCACTTGTTAATGGTTGACCTTTTTTAATCTTCTGACCGTTTTGAACAACGATACTTGCATCAATTGCGAATTTAATTTCAGATCTAGTTCCACTTTCTGATTCTAAGAATAATCTAGGTACATCATCTTCAATTTCAATTCTTGCAACACCATCTGTTTCAGCTAAAATAGCGCAATCTTTTGGTTTTCTAGCTTCAAGAAGTTCTTCTACTCTTGGAAGACCTTGAACGATATCGCCTGTTTTTTCTCTTTCAAATACCAATGTAGCAAGCATATCACCACGTAGTACCAAAGAACCTTCTTCAACCTGTAACATAGTACCTGGGCTGATTAAGTAAGGACGACCATTTCTGATTGTTACTGATTTTGAAGTAACATCAACAATCTTACCTGAAACAGTTGCTGTTTCACCAGATTCAGCAAGAACGCTATCAAGTTTAATAAAGTCACCTTTCTTAACAGATGGTTTAGATTTTGTATCTACTACTGTTTCGAAGTTTGAACAGTTCAATAACAATCTTCTTGATTCTGTTGCATCACCCTTGATAGAAGCAACACCATCATTTAATGCCAAAACTTCAGTTTTTGCAATTGGAGTTTTTGCATCAATGATTTGTCCATTTTCTACAAGAAGTTCAGTTTGCAATGAACTATTCATCTTAGAATTGCCTTCCAATTCACGACGAACGATTAATGTTTCTAATACAACAATTTTTAATTCGCCGCTTTCATCAAGTTCAACTAAACCTTTCAAGTGTGACAAGTAACCTTGCATTTGAAGAACTAAGCTTGTTCTTGTAAGAGTAGCACCGTCAAGGTTTCTAACTCTTGCACCATCTTTATATTGTAACTGAGTTACAGGAACAATATTAATCAATTCATCAGTTGTATTAAATTCAATTGATACTTCCTTAGGCTCAATATACATAGGCTGAACAGGTCTTACAAGAATTTGAATTGGTTTATCTTCTAAAGATTCTTCTTCTAAAGATGATGTATCAATATCTTCATCCAAATCATCAATGTCTAAATCATCAAATTCCATTTCCATAATACTAACAATAGAAGTTTCTTTTGCTTTAATTCCTTTAGCTATTGTTGTACCAGCTTCAACAACAGAGCCTTCTTCAACTTTTAATTCAGAAACATTAGCCAATGTATGAACTTCACCAGGTCTGATTGTTACTTCATGAATAACTTCATTAAATTCTTTGAATTCAACAATACCGTCGATATGACAGTAAACATCTTTAACAACTTCTGTACCGGCAGTTACGAATGTACCATTATCAACCATCTTCAATGAAGAATCTTTATTGATTTGGTGAACTTCTTCAGGTACAAATACAATGTTACCAGGTCTTGTAACGATTTGGTTTTCGTCAACTTCAATATCAACATATTTGATTTCACCAGAAGATGATACTGAACATTCATCATCAACTAATTCGGCAATAATCATACCGTTTTCAACTGTTGTATCAACAGGAGCTTTAACGATATATTTTTCACCGGATTTTTCAACTGTCCATAATTGCTCTTTCTTAGTTTGTTCAAATTTAGCATTTGCTGGAGCCAAAGAAGCAATTACAATAGTAATTTCTTTACCTTGAACAATTTTGTTGATTTTATTTTTACCAGATTTAACTGCTTCTACAACTAAATCTTCTGCATATCTTACTTCACCACCGTGTTCTGAAATCATAATAGTTTCAGCTAATTTATCACCAGCCTTAACTTTTTGTTCATCAGATACAAGAACCTTTGAACCACCAGGTAAGTTATAAACATCACCACCGATAATCCAAACAATACCATTTTTGTTAGCTGTTCTTGAAATGTTACCTTGTCTGTCTTTCTTTTCATCAGCAACGAAGTCTTCAAATAATACCATACCTGACATATCAGAGTTGATATCCTTTGTAGCTTTTTCAGTCAAACGACCTGCATCATTAGCAGTTGGTCTGAATTCTGCCAATTTAAAGTTCTTTTCAACTTCCATACCGTCTTCAAAGAATACTGTAGCACCGGCAGGAATATGATATGAAGTAGACTTTTTAGCACCTTTAACTTCAATATCAGCTTCATAAATAGAAACTCTTACAACATCACCGTGACGAGTTCTAAGTTCTCTTGTTTTTAACTTAGATACGATCGTACCAGCTTCTGATGCGTGAATTTCTTTTGTAGCTTCTTTAACGCCAACCGCACCACCAGTGTGGAATGTTCTCATTGTAAGCTGTGTACCAGGTTCACCAATTGATTGAGCTGCAATAATACCAATTGCTTCACCAACATCAAC
>CABQIM010000111.1 GCA_902464375.1 uncultured bacterium
AAAAATTATCTCTTAGAGAATTGGAATCTCTTACGAGCTCTTTTTCTACCATATTTTTTACGTTCTTTAACACGAGCATCTCTTGTTAACAAACCTTCTGAACGCAATACGTTTTTGTATTCTTCGTTAACTTTCAACAATGCTCTTGAAATACCATGTCTGATTGCAGCTGATTGAGCAACGATACCGCCACCAACAGCCTTAACTCTTACATCATATTTATCTTGGTTTTCTGTCAAAACTAATGGTCTATAAATCATCATTTCAACAGCTGGCATATTACCAATATAAGCACCTAATGTTTTACCATTAACGAAAATTCTGCCTTTACCTTTTACAAGTTTTACAACAGCAATCGCACATTTTCTGCGGCCAGTAGCCATAATTTCTTTAGATTCAGCCATTATTTAGCCTCCTTTTCTAACACGATTGGTTTTTGAGCTGCATGTGGGTGTTCAGAACCACAATATACTTTCAATTTTGTAAATTGTTGATCGCCCAATGTGTTGTGTTGTAACATACCTTTAACAGCTTTTTCAATTAATTTTGTTGCATCTTTTTCACGCAATTCTTTAACTGAAGCTGATTTTAAACCACCAGGGAAACCAGTGTGGTGATAATAAATTTTATCAGTTTCTTTATTACCTGAAACAACTACTTTTTCTGCATTGATAACGATAACAAAATCGCCAGTATCAACGTTTGGAGTATATTCAGGTTTGTTTTTTCCTCTTAAAATGTTTGCTACTCTTGATGCTAAACGACCTAAGATTTCGCCTTCTGCATCAATTACATACCATTTTCTTTCAACTTCAAGAGGTTTTGCTGAATATGTTTTATTTAACATTATTTTATTCCTTATTTTTCTCTTGTATTTTTACTACATTTGAGGATAATCTACCCTCATTAGCGTCAATCCATAAGGACTGACTGTTTGCCCCGCCTTACAGCGGTCACGTGCTTCCAAAACATATTTCATGTGTTCTACCGGAAGCTTATGTCCTTCTATTTCTAGAAGAGTACCGACTATGGTTCTTACCATATTATAAAGAAAACGATTTCCTTCTAAATGAATAAAAACTCTGTCACCCTTCTCGCCAACTCTTTCTACATCGGCACGAGTGATACAACAAATCTTGCTTGGGTTAAGCGTTCCGGAACTCTTAAAACTTGAAAAATCATGTTCTCCCAACAAGAAGTTCAAAGCGGTTTGCATCCGCTCTACATCTAATTCGTATTTTACTCTTAAGATATCACCATCAAATGCTTGCTTATAACGTCGATTTATAAGTTCGTATCTGTAATATCTCGCCTTTGCAGACTTTTGAGCATGAAACGAATCTGGGACAACTCTCAAGTTGTCAACTGATATATCATCAGGAAGGATTTCGTTCACATGATAGATAAATTTTGAAGCAACAATATCTTTATCACAATCAAAATGAACGACCTGTCCTAATGAATTTACACCTTTATCAGTTCTTCCGGAGAAGATTGTTTTTATCGGTCTATTATTTTGGCTTTCGCCAGTTTTTATCAAAGTTCTAATTGCTTTCTCCAGTTCGCCCTGTATTGTTGGTTTATCAATTTCTTGTCCATTTTCAAACTGAATTTGGCTTCCGAAATAGTTTTTACCTCTATACTGAACGTCAAGAGCGTAGCGCATTCATTATACCAATTGGATTAATGCCATTTCAGAAGCATCACCTCTACGAGGAGGAAGTCTGAAAATTCTTGTATATCCGCCTTGTCTTGATGCATATTTAACACCGATGATGCTAAATAATTTTCTCAAAACTGTTTGTTTAGCTAATTTCTTGCCTTCTTGCGGAGCATCAAATACTTCACCGGTAGCTGTATCAATCAATTGACCGATTTCTTTATCAAAGATATATCTGCCAGCCAATCTTCTTGAGTTCAAGTCACCTTTTTTTGCCATAGTGATAACGTTTTCAGCATATGGTTGAAGAGCTTTTGCTCTTGCCATAGTTGTTTTAATTTCACCGTGTACAAAAAGTTCAGTAGCTAATGAACGCAACAAAGCCTTTCTTTGGTCTTGTGCTTTACCAAGCGTATTCTTTTTTGTTTGGTGTCTCATTTTACTTTTCCTTTATTATAATTTACTGTTTCTTTATTTTATTTAATCTTGAATTATTGCTTAGCACTTTGCTTTCGCTCATTTCTTTCTATACAAAATTCAATTATTCAGCAGATTCTATAACCATACCATCTTCATCAACTTCTGGATTTGGAGCTAGGTCTAAACCAAAGTGGTGTAATCTTTCGATTACTTCATCTGAAGACTTTTTACCAAAGTTTTTAATGTTTAATAAATCATGTTCTGATTTTTTCAACAACTCTGCCATAGAATTGATACTTGCTCTTTTTAAGCAATTGTATGCTCTTACAGATAATTCCAATTCATCAATAGTGATTGAAGGTTCTTGTTCAGTTTCTTCTACTGTTTCCTCAGCAGCTACAACTTTTTCTTCAATGTCTTTATGAGTTGATTTGCCAGCAATTGATGCGATTTGTACAAAATGATCAATTAATAAATCAGCAGCTTGAGTTAATGCTGTTGTTACATCAAGAGTACCATTTGACCAAATTTCAAGAGTTAATTTATCGAAATCAATATTGTCACCTACACGAGTGTTTTCAACTTCGTAACGAACTCTTTTAACAGGCATAAATGTTGCATCAATAGGAAGCATATCAATAGGAGCGCCAGCTTTAGCGTTTCTAGGAACATCATTTGCTACATAACCTTTACCTGTTTCTACAACTACATCGGCATGGAATGAACCACCATCAGCAATTGTACAAATAAGCCAATCAGGGTTAACAACCTTAACACCTGCAGGTAATTGGATATCACTAGCCAATACTGGACCAGGTTTGTCAACATCAATTCTCAAATTTTGAGGTTCTTTTGAGTCAGTTTTAATAGCCAAACCTTTAAGATTTAACATAACATCAATAACATCTTCCAATACACCAGGAATTGCAGTGTATTCGTGAGTAATACCTTCAATTCTGCAAGAAGTTACAGCTGTACCTTCCAAGCTTGAAAGCAAAACACGTCTTAAAGCGTTACCGATAGTTGTTCCAAATCCTCTTTCCAATGGTTCAATAGTAAATTTACCATATTGTGAACCGTCAGAACTGGTCATTGTATTAACAGTTTTAATTTTTAATTCCATATTATTTTCTCCTATCAGCCTATTTTGAATAGTATTCTATAACAAGTTGTTCTTTGAATTCAGGATCTAATTCTTCTCTTTGAGGAATTCTTTCGAATGTAATCTTCAAAGCATCTTTATCAACTGTAATCCAAGCTGGAGCACAAGATAAATCAATAGCACTCATAACAGTTTTCAAGTAATCGTTGCTTCTTGATTTAACAGTGATTACATCACCAGGCTTAACTAAATATGATGGAATATCTACTTTTTTGTCGTTAACTAATACGTGACCGTGGTTAACGATTTGTCTTGATTGTTTACGTGTTACACCGAAACCAGCTCTGAACAAAATGTTATCAAGTCTTGATTCAAGAATTTGAAGTAAGATTGTACCAGTAACACCTTTCTTTCTTGCAGCTTCGTTGTAATATTTAGCGAATTGTTTTTCGCTTACTAAATATGTTAATCTGATTTTTTGTTTTTCATTTAGGTGGATTGCATATTCAGAAAGTTTTTTTCTAACAGCACCATGTTGTCCTGATTCTGTTTGTCTCATAGAAGATGTTAACTTTCTATTTGATAAATCCTTTACACCATAGTTACGAAATAATTTATTCGTTGGTCCAGTATATCTTGCCATTATTTTCTCCTTTTCTTTTGTCGGGCATCTATGGTTTGTGCTTTTGGCGAAGCTCAAGCCCCGACTTCTATTTTAATATTGAATTATTGCTCCACACTCCGCTGTCGTTCATTACATTTTGCTTTCGCAAAATTTTCATTCACTTTGCTACGTGCAACTTCGGCATTTCGTTCACTCTCGTTCACTTCAGCCTACGCAAAATTCAACTATACTCTACGTTTTTTAGGTGGACGACATCCGTTGTGAGGGATTGGTGTTACGTCCTTAATCAAAGTGATTTCCAAACCAGCTGCTTGGATAGCTCTGATTGCTGTTTCACGACCTGAACCAGGTCCTTTAATATGAACTTCAACCTTTTTCATACCTTGGTCAATTGATTTCTTAGCAACTAATTCTGCTGCTGATTGAGCTGCAAATGGAGTACCTTTTCTAGCACCTTTGAAGCCTGTAGCACCAGCTGTTGCCCAAGCAATAGCATTACCTTGAGTATCTGTAGAAGTTACAATTGTATTATTGAATGTTGATTGAATGTGAACAACACCCTGCAATACATTTTTCTTTTCTTTTTT
>CABQIM010000112.1 GCA_902464375.1 uncultured bacterium
ATTAACGTTAAAAAATGCGCTCAAAGCTTGCTCAATTAGAGTAAAACAGGGCGTGTGGGGCAAAACTTGCGAAACTTCAATAATCGTATTTTTCTGCGGATTGCAGTTCTATGTTGAACTTGCGTAAATAAATGTTTATATTTGCACCAAAATTTTGTAGTCTAAAATAAAATATAGAATTTAAATGCTAACCAAGAAAGTATCACAGCAATATATTGCCAAAGCCAAGATCCCTTTTATTGGTATAACCATGGAAGGGAAAAAGATAAAACTAGACTCTACCTTAAAAATAGGGGATATTTATGGCGTACTACAGCCATTAAATCGTACATCAAAACAAATAATTAGTGATTATGGAAACCAAACATCCATTATTTTTGTTAATTAATATTTAACAAGTCTTAATTGTTGGGGAAAATTTTGTGGTAAGGTGTAATTTTACTAAATTTGTAAGCTAAAAAAGTAAGAACAGCTAGATACGTTGAACATCCTTGACTGACTGAGTATCAGAATTAGCACTTCACATACACTTCAGTTCAGCCAATCTGTTGGGTGTTCACGCTCCAAATTAGGGCGTGAACAGATTGGTTATTGTCTGAAGTAGGCTGTGCTAAGCCTTGATACCGATAGCCACTTTCACGCCTTTCCTTTTGGAGAGGCGAATGCCTTTCTAGTGACAAAAATCAATGTATTATGTCACAAGAATTGGAAGAAATTGAAAAATTGCGCTCAAATCTGGAAGAAAGCCTAACCAAACTTATCAAGAAAATTGGTAAGGTTCAGATAGGTAAGAAAGAACAATTTCCCTTTGGCTGGAGAAAATCAGCCAAAGGAAGAACTGTATGGAGAATTATCGAGGAGATTATAACCCAAAATCTAGAACTTCACCATAAAGACTTTGGAATCGCCAAAGTTTCTCCCTCTGATTCCGAGGTTTCTGTCTATGATATGCAGTGTGAATATACAGGGCATGCACCTCTATATATAAATATCAAGTCCGCTGTTGAGGGAGGTAAGAAATCAAAGGATGATATTTCTAAGGCTCAGGGATTGTCTGATTTTTACAATGAAGATGCCGCTCATATATTTATGATTGCAACTTTCCTTATAAGATTCAACGCAGATATGAGCGTTGAACTAACAAAGGCTGTTGTTATGCCTGTTGCATGGATTCCTGATATATATGTCAATCCTAGCAATAACGGTAATCTTCAATCATCTTACGCAAAAGATTTGGACAAGGTAGTCAAGCGCACTAATGCAGAATTCATTGTGGAGTTGTCAAAAGCTATTGAAATTGCAAATAAAAAGAAGAACAAGAATAAGAATAAGAATAAAAATAAGAACAAACAGTAGCAATAAATAATTCAGGGGGCTTATACAGCCTTCCCTAAATTATTTACAAAATTGCAGATATTTTTTTTACAATCGTCAGAAAGTCCCGATTGTTCAAATATAATATTATCTATCATTTTTATTGATTCTTTTTCGGACAAATCTCCATGAATTGCCATTTTTGTAATAATATCGAGTTCGTGTTTCACTTGCTCCGAAAGATTCAATACTGGAATTTTTGAGACATAACCAGAAGTGACCATGTTGGATCTTATTAAGACACCCCGAATAAAATAAGTAACCAAACTGCTGTTTAAATATGCTATTAGCCAATAAATATCATTCTTTTTTGGAAATATAGTTGCATTAACTCCCGTAACAGCATCTTGAGGTTTATAGGCCGCACTAAAAGGCAAACCCATTGAAGAACATACAATACCTTCATCTTTGAGAATCGCCTTATTTCTTACCATAAAATCCTTTACCCTTTCCGACTCTTCCATATATTCGTCTATTAAAAAAGCATCAGGTTCTGTCTTAAATTTTCGTTTTGCAGGATTCTTGTAAAAAGGAACTGTAAAGCCAGGTTTTATATCTTTTGATAAGTATTTCTTGTCATTTCCAGTTGATATACAAGTTACACATTTATATAATGTTCCCAAAGAAGGTAATGTCTTGAAAAGAGTTACCACGTCCTCATCTATGTCTATTATAAACTGATTAATAGACTTGTTGGTTCCTAATAAAATAGACTGTAAAGGAACGGATTTAAAATCTTTTTTGTGCAGAATTGCATGGAAGTCTTCTGTATTATTGGGTCTATTTGAAATCAATACATTTTTTTGAAATCTCTTGCCCTTTTGTAATATTAAAATACATGTTCTAACATCTGCATTCTGAGACCAAAACAAGTCATTAGGACACAATATCAATTCATGAATTGAGCATTCTTTAAGTATTTGCTCTCGCAATTTTGCATGTAGCGTGGCTGTTAAGAATGAATCAGATATGATAACACCTATTAAACAACCTTCTTTTGCAATGCTAATCATTGCGGATAGAAACATAGAATACATGTTGTATGCTCCTATTGGGAAAGCTGCGCTTAGTCGTTTTTTGTTATCTTTTATGTACGATACTTCATGGCAATTGTATGGTGGGTTGGCAATCATATAGTCATATTCTTGACATTGCATTGGAAGGCACGACATACGCTCTATGTAAAATTCTATAAAATCTTTACATTGAAAATTCGAATATTTGTGAATTCCATGATCTATAATATCAAAAGAATCAATGTGCCTGTTGGCCCCGTAGAAAGATGCCAACAATTCCTCTTTACCTGTTGCTGGGTCTAATACTCCATCTCCTTGAGGATTTATGGCGAGCATTTCTTGCGTCAGATAATCAGCTACAAATCTTGGAGTAGAATAATATCCTACTTCTCTTCGGTCGAGTCCTTCGTTGTCTGTTAAGATTTTTATTTTTCTAGCCATATAATTACTTCTTAGTTGAAACTATTAAGTCTTTGACATCAACATCCAACAATGATGCTATTTTTACTAATGTCGCCAAATCAGGTTGCGACGTATTAGAACACCAACGACTTGTTGTCACTGTACTTACATTAAGTTTTTGGGCAAGCCATTTCCCTGTAACCTGTTTCTCTACCAATACTACTTTGATTCGGTTTAGAACATTCATTGTTATACTATTAAAGTTTAATGCAAAGGTATTAACATTTATTGAAATAAACGAGAATTTTTCAAAATATTGCCTTTTAGACAAAAAAATAATCGCTCTACCAGTTACTTTTCTATGTGTAGAAACACAGATATTATACCTTAAAATATAATTTCTGTTTGTACATTCAAAATGAAAGAATTTGAAAATTACTATTGTTTCCCGTGTTAATTTTTGTTTTCTCATGCTTTCATTTTGGGGTTTCTTGATTTTATTGTTCCTAATTTGTTTCTTTCGTCATTTTATCATTCCAATCAGTATTGATTATCAGTATGTTACGAGCAATCAGCAAGATTTCAAGAAGAAGATCATGAAGCCTTGAAAGAATTCAAAGAAATAGCAGCAAGCTATTATCCCGACTTTGCCACAAAAGTTTGTCCCAAGGGACACTTCGATGAGACCTGTATGGATGCAGTTCCCTTGTCATTCCATATCATCACACTATCCTCATCCTTCGAGGATGCCATTCGCCTTGCCATTTCTCATGGTGGCGACAGCGATACCTTCGGAGTCATCATCGGCTCTATTGCCGAAGCTCGATTTGGTTTTCCTCAAGAAATGGAAGACAAGACTATCAGTTATCTGCTGGATAATATGAAAGATGTATTGAAAATAATTGCTTGCGCATGAGTGTGTTTTTTGCGGGAAAATGTATCAAAGTATCATTATTTAGTACGATATCATTATAAACATCTGATACACTGTACAATACAAGAATGATACTTTTTCGTTTATTTTACAAGAAGTATCATAAAAGTATCATAAATCGCAAGAAATATCATTAAATTCGGCTTTGAGTCGATTTAAAAGACTAAAAAAGAAGTGTCTTCTATTCCTGTTTTATAAAAAACTTTAGCACCTACTCTTCCTGTATGTAAAGAATGCCAATACAAACTATGAATAAGAAGAAAGATTGACAAGCTGGATTAGGAATAAAATCACATAAGCTGTTCCGTAAGAGACCATCAGGTGGTCTGTCTTGCCCGTCAAGTGGGCACTCAGTGACCAAGCGTCGGGCATCGACTGACCAAGCGACGGGCATAAACAGACCAAGCGCCGGGCATTTATTGCCCATGCGGTGTTCACAGAGTGCCCAAAAGTCAGGCGATTCTTGGGCACTCCGTGCAGATCGGCGGCTTTGCTTTTATGCATAATGCCTCATGACGATTTTGTGATACTTAGATGACGTTTTTTATGATACTTCTATCAGATTGATGGTAAGCGGCTCCGCGTTTATACCATTGTATTATAAAAAAAGCAGTAACAGCATAT
>CABQIM010000113.1 GCA_902464375.1 uncultured bacterium
GTGTTTTCATAAATATATTGCTTTTTATGCATATATAAATTGTTGTAAGACAAATTCCAGTTGAACCAAATCGCTGCGCGATGGCCTGCCAAGGCTGTGGCGCAGCGATTTGGTTCAATTGGTAAAAATCGGTGTGCAGTCCAGAGGAATGGGCAGATACATTCTAAATGTAGTCTGCTTTTTCCTCTGTCCTGACGCCGATTGTTTACGAAATAATTTGTATGGGGCGATAAAATCAGAATTTGAGAGAGTATTGAATATGAATAAGGAATGGTCTGAACTTAATAAAACAATGCAGGCACAAATAAAAAAGAAAGATACTTATAAGAGGGGTATTGATACTTTACTTACTTTACGAAGTCAGTTAATACAAACCTTAGTATCTTTCAAAGAAGAATTATGCAGAGAAGATTTTAACTCAATCCCCTTCATAAACGCTGATGGTTATCATAGTAAGACGATTGCTTATTCTATTTGGCATATTTTCCGCATTGAAGATATAGTTGTGCATACAGTGATAAATGAAGATGAACAAGTATTTTTTGCAGGCAATTATCAAGAGCGTATCAATTCACCTATCATTACAACAGGAAATGAACTCATGAAACAGCAGATTGCAGACTTTTCAAAACAGCTTAATCTGGAAGAATTATATTTATATATTTTCGAAGTATGGGAAAGCACTGAGAAAATGCTTGAACGGTTATCTTATGATGAATTGAAAAGAAAAATACCGAAAGAAAGAAAAGGATACTTAGAATCGTTGAATGTAGTAAACGACAATGAAAAAGCAATTTGGCTGATTGATTATTGGTGTAATAAAGATATTTGTGGACTAATTCAAATGCCGTTTTCAAGACATTGGATTATGCACACAGAAGCCTGTTTGCGTATAAAGAACAAGATACATTCATAGGCAAAAATTTCAGTTTGTAGAACTAAGGAAATTGGAATTTAAGGAGGAATAAAGTATGGTTAGTGATTTTATAAGAGCAGCATTTCCATGGATTTTAATGGGTTTATTTGTAGCAATCAGTTGTTCCCTTATGAGTAAAAAAGAGAAATAAATTCCTGTTTGTATTTATAAAAGAGAAAAAATGAGAAAAGTAGTTTTATTTATTGCCATGAGCCTTGACGGATATATTGCGGACGGTAATGGTGGAGTAGCTTGGCTAAATGGTCATGGAAATGACAATGAAAACATCGACACTTATACAGAATTTACCAAAGATATAGATACTGTCTTAATGGGGTGGAATACTTCTCATCAGGTTGTTACTGAACTTTCTCCGCAAGAATGGGTATATAATAAATTTACAACTTATGTATTAACACATAAAGAGTGCAATTCTTCCCAACAAATTCATTTTACAAGTGAAAATCCTGTTTTATTATTGGAACGGCTAAAACAAGAAGCAGGAAAGGATATTTGGATTTGTGGCGGAGCAAATCTTGTTCAGCAGTTGGTAAGCAAAAATATGATTGATAAATATTACATTTCTGTTATTCCTACTCTGTTAGGAAATGGGGTTCGTCTTTTGGGCAACATAGACAGGGAAATAAAGTTAAGGCTTTGTAAAACACAGACTTATAACGGAATAACCGATTTGATTTATATGCGTAGATAACTAGAGAGAAACAGAAAAGCTGTTAAACCGACGGAGCGATCCGACCACGTTGGCGGGAAAATCCTTAAGATTTTTCCGCCATGCTTGCAAGGGGGCGGTTCGCTTCGGCGGTTCGGCGAGCTTGCGAGCCGTTCAAAGCCCCCGTTATCTAACAAGGGGGGCACAAAAAACAAGAAACACTATACACTAACAAGCGGAAAACGCTGTATTTATAAGGCAAAACCCCATTTTTACAGTAGTGATATAAATTGTACCTATATCACTATGAAAATTGAATAGTAAATATGAGAAAGACAGTTGATTTCAAAAAATAAGAAATTGATTGTCGTTTTCTTTTGCAGAAATTTAAGTGCAGGCAATTATGGTAGTTGTCGTAATTGCTGTCAGCTCAGTGTTTATCACTGATGGTGTGAAAGATTTACGGTTGGAGATGTTCAATAAGATTATTGGTGCTTAATTATTTTTATTGTAGTGCTGATATGAGAATGTTATAATTGGGGTATAAAACATACAAATAAATTTGCTGAAAAATGAGGTATCAAAATATGGAAAATGAATTACTGGAAAACTTAGGAAGACTTCACACAACTGAACTTGGCGTTATTAGAATTAAAAAGAACTTATCTTTGAATGTAGAAAATGTAATTGAATGGTGCAAAGAAAAAATTAGCCTTTCTAATGCGGAAATCACAAGAAAAGGAAAAAACTGGTATATAACGATTGATAATTGTATTATAACGGTAAATGCGTACAGTTATACCGTTATCACTTCTCACAAGGTAAAATGATAAATTTTTCTATAAAGGAATTAAACGCATTTGCAGTTATTGGGCAGGAAGTAGAACTGACTAATTATCAAAAAAAGAATATTCAGATTAGTACACAGTTTTGGAGAAAGTTTAACAGTAGTTTGAAAAAAGCGTATCTTTCACAATCAGGAAATTGGGTAAAATATGCTTTTATGGAAAGAAGAAATGGAAAACTTTATTATTTCTGTTCTATTCCCCAAAGAACCATTACCCCAGAGGGCTTTCTGTATAAAGAAATACCGTCTTATAAATATTTGGTTGTGGAGCATATTGGTGCTATGGATAAAATATATGAAACTTATGGCAAGATTTATGAAGAAATTATTCCTAGTACATCGTATATTCCTATAAAAGATATTATCCTACACTTTGAAAAATACGATTATCGTTTTCATTGGAATAGTGATAATTCAGTTATTGAAATTTGGATACCTATTCAAGATTAGAAGCAATTTTATATCCATACACACAAAGCAGTTAGTCTTAGGATTGACTGCTTTTTCTATACAGATTTTTAATGACAGGCAATTATCAATTATGGTAGTTGCCTTTTTTGATTGGAGGAATTGAAGAATGAATGATAAAAACTTTATTGAAGAACTAAGACAAAAGCGTGAGGAATACGGAGTAACACAAACAAGGCTTGCTGTTGCCTGTGGTATCAGCCGTGAATATTACAACCGCATTGAAAAAGGAAAACAGCCATTGAATGACGAATTAAGAGAAATCATAGAAAAACAGATTGAGCGTTTCAATCCGCAAGAACCACTATTCTTATTGATTGATTACTTTCGTGTCCGCTTTCCTACTACGGACGCATTGGCGATTATCCGTGATGTATTACAACTGAAATCTAATTACATGCTTTATGAAGATTATGGAAAATACGGATATGAAAGCAAATATGTACTTGGCGACATCAATATCATGTGTTCCATGCAGGAGCATTTAGGTGTTTTATTGGAACTGAAAGGCAAAGGCTGTCGGCAAATGGAATGTTATCTACTGGCACAGGAACGCTCATGGTATGACTTCATGCTGGATTGTATGACGGCTGGTGGTGTGATGAAACGGCTTGATTTGGCTATCAATGATAAAGCAGGAATATTGGATATTCCAAAGTTAAAGGAAAAATACAAGGCTGGCGAATGTATCTCCTACTTCCGTATGCAGAAAGATTACAGCGGTACAGAAAAATGCGGTAGCGATTTACCAAAGAATACAGGAGAAACCTTATATCTCGGTTCAACAAGTAGCGAATTATATATGTGTGCTTATCAGAAAAATTATGAGCAGTATGTCAAGAATGGCACAGAAATTGAAGATACGGAGATTAAGAACCGTTTTGAAATACGCATGAAGAACGAACGAGCCTATTATGCGGTTGTAGATTTACTGACCTATCGGGACGCTGAACGCACCGCTTTTTCTATCATCAATCATTATGTCCGCTTTGTTGACAGAGAGGACGACAAGCCAAAAAGTCAATGGATAACAAATGATGATTGGGCATGGTTTGTAGGGGAAAACAGAGAGCCGATACGCTTAACCACAAAGCCAGAGCCTTACACTTTACAAAAAGCGTTGCATTGGCTACAAAGACAAGTCGCACCAACCATAAAAATGGTACAGGCATTAGACAGAGAAAATCGTACAACGATACTGAAAGATATGATTGAGCAGGCAGAACTAAAAGACAAGCATAAACATTTATTACAATTAGAGAAATCAACCATAGAAGAACGTATAGATACCGCTGTTCCACAAGAGAATGACGGTATTTTTTAATTTCTTCAAAAAATCTGCAACAAAACGGCTACTTGC
>CABQIM010000114.1 GCA_902464375.1 uncultured bacterium
ATCTAATTTAAAAAAAGAGTTGAATTGATGGATTTCAATTTGACTCTTTTTTTTTTTGTTTAAAAATGTTGCAAAGTAATGCAAATCTAATAGTTATTGTTGGGGTGGAAACCCCAACCTACTACTATAGCCGAAATGAATTTAAGTTTACAAAAGTTAATATTATTACAATTTCTTAATAATAAGCAAGTGTGTACTTTGCGCATATTTATGGATACTTATTTGTTGATACCCACCCGCATTCGTAACTTTCGCAAAGCTCAAGAACGACTGCGACCTCCCTAACTAGGGCGGTGATATGATTTTACAACTTGCACTAAGCAGCCGACTGTATGTGATACATCTTTTTGGTTACTTTTCTACAGAAAACTTATAGTTACGTCAATGAGGCGGAGCTTTTGATTTCAACACAATCTTGTAACTTTTACCAAGAAGCCGACTGTAGTGTCTACGTGCGTAGCACAAAAAAAAGAGCCTAATCGGCTCTTGGAATTAAGAATAGTTGGAAGTATGAAAAAGATTTAATATAATTATTAAACAACTTTTTCCTAAGTAAAACCATTCCCCAATCAGGCTATATGTAATGCAAAATAAATGTATATATATAAATGGTGGGCGTTACAGGACTTGAACCTGTGACCCTCTGAATGTCGTTCAGATGCGCTACCAACTGCGCCAAACGCCCAAAATAATATATACAGCTGTTGGTTCAGATGCTACCTCTCAAAAAATCCTCAACGGTTCGGATTTTTTTCGGCAGAGTCAACTGCGCCAAACGCCCCAATAATATGTATAGCTGTTAGTTCAGATGCTACCTCTCGAGAAATCCTCAATTGTTTGGATTCTCTATTTACCCCTGAGGTGGAGTCAACTGCGCTAAACATTCAAATTTATATCAATTATGTCACAAAATTCAGTTCATGTCAAAAATAGAACTCCTGCAGATAAGTTCTACAGGAGTTCTATGAACAAAGAAATATGTTTTATAATGATGCTCTATAAATTTCTTCTACAGCTTCTTTAGTCGCTTTTGTAGGAGCAATCGCTAACAAACCATCTAGTGAAGGTGTTGTGAAAGCTAGGTTTACTAGTGTTGGAACATCTGCTTCTGTAAAGCCTTCGTCCTTTAACTTGTTAGGAACTCCAACTGATTTTAACCACTCATATACACCAGCTTCTGCTTCGCTAGCTGTGTTAACTTTTCCTGCAATTGGTTCAAGGATATATTTCAAAGTTTCAGCTTTTGCTGCAAAGATATTCTTAATTACAGCCGGTAATAACATTGCTAGACCTAAACCATGTGAAAGCTCATGTTTTACAGCACTTAGTGGATGTTCTAGTGCGTGAGTATAGTGCAAAAGTCCATTATCAAAACAAACACCACCCATCATTGCTGCATAAGCTAAGAAATAACGTGCTTCCAAATCTTCTGGATTTTCTATTGCTTTTGGTAAATATTTTGATACCAATGTTATAACTTCTCTTGCTAATGTAATTGCATATGGAGATGCCACAGTTGAAGTAGCTGCTTCAATAACGTGGTTTACAGCATCAATTGATACGTATCTTGTTTGTTTTGGTGATAATTTAACCATCAAAGCCGGATCATCAATTGCATATGTCGGATAGATACAATCGTAAGCAATTGCTGGTTTGTAATCTTTTTCAGGTAAAGTTACAACAGCAAATCTGTTTGTTTCAGTACCTGTTCCGTGTGTCAAGTTAATTGCTACAATAGGAGCTGCTTCTGTTGGAGTAAATGTAAATTCATAAATATCATTAGCAGTTTTGTCAGTATATTTAAGCAAAATAGCAACTGATTTACCTGCATCGGTTGGTGAACCACCGCCGATTGCTATAACAGCTTTTGCGCCAAAATCTCTAGCTATTTTTGCTGCTTCATTTACTGCAGTAGAAGTAGGGTTTGGTGTAACTCCATCATAATTAACATAAGCAATACCATTATCTATTAATGCTTTTTCTACCACTGCCCAAGCACCAGTTGCCTTGTAAGCATTTTTACCGCTCATTACTATAACTTTATCCAAGCCTTTAGATTTAAAATCTTTGGCTATATCATTCATCTTGTTGATAGCTCCGCAACCAAAGAATACACTTGTTCTTGTACGGATTTCTTTGACTTCGTGAATATCAATATCATTTTCCCACATACTAAATCTCCTTTCTTACACTACAAAATAATTATAGCTTATTAATCAAAAATGTAAAGTTTTATTAAGTTTCGTAAAAAAAAGGACTGAAATCAAGTAATATTGTAAATTTTATAAAAAATACTTGCAAAAATCTGAACAATGTGTATAATGAGAGTTATGAAGTGTGCAAATACCAATAATGGCGCACAAAAGAGAGAAAAAGTGTATAGGAGATTTATCATGAACAAAGAAGAATTGGTAAAAGAAATTTCAAAGAAGACTAAACTTTCTCAAAAAGTTTCATCAGATGTTTTATCTGCAACTTTAGAAATTATTCAAAAAACAGTTGCTAAAGGTAAAAAAGTTACTTTAGTCGGTTTTGGTACTTGGGAAGCTCGTAAGAGAGCTGCTAGAACTGGTAGAAATCCTCAAACTGGTAAAGAATTGAAGATTGCTGCTAAAACAGTTCCTGCATTCTCAGCTGGTAAAAACTTCAAGGAATTAGTAAAATAGTTCTATTGAATAACAAAGTTTAACTCAGGTGTTGGTTTTCAATACCTGAGTTTTTTAATTTTTATTCGTAATTATTTATTAAAAAGGGCAGATACAAAATGTATCTGCCCTTTTTAATTTTTTATAAACTAATTAGCAAAGTGCACAAGAATTAGTTAAAGACTTTTTTAATTCTTCAACCTTGTCTAATTGTTCCCAAGGAATATTCATATCAGTTCTGCCTACGTGACCATAAGCAGCAAGTTTTTGATAGAACTTTCCACCATTCTTAGCTGGCAAGTTTCTTAAATCAAAGTTTGAAATAATTGCAGCAGGACGTAAGTCGAAATTCTTACGAACTAATTCTGAGATATCATCATCAGAAATTTTACCAGTTCCAAATGTATCTACAAATATAGAAACAGGTTCTGCTACACCAATCGCATAAGCTAATTCTATTTCACATTTTTCTGCCAAGCCTGCTGCTACAATGTTTTTAGCAACATATCTTGAAGCGTAAGCTGCAGATCTATCAACCTTCGTTGGATCCTTTCCGGAAAAAGCACCGCCACCGTGACGAGAATAACCACCGTAAGTGTCAACAATAATCTTACGACCGGTTAGTCCTGAATCACCTTGAGGACCACCAACTACAAATCTTCCTGATGGGTTGATTAAGATTTTTGTTTCAGAATCCGGTTTGATTGATTCTGTTTCAAATACATAATCAATTACACATTTTCTTAAATCATTGTTAATGATTTCTTGTACTTTAGAATTATCGCTAACACCGTTGATTTCAGCTGCGTGCTGTGTTGAAAGCAAAACAGTATCAATTCTAGAAGGTTTGCCATCTACATATTCAACTGTAACTTGTGATTTACCATCAGGTCTTAAGTAATTTAAAATGCCTTCTTTTCTAACTTGTGCAAGTCTGTAAGAAAGTTTGTGAGCTAAGCTGATAGGAAGAGGCATTAATTCAGGAGTTTCGTTACAAGCATAACCAAACATAATACCTTGGTCGCCAGCACCGATATCTGAAGTTTCGCTCTTAGAAGTATCAGCATTTTCGCTTCTGCTTTCTAAAGCTTTGTTTACACCACCTGCAATATCAACAGATTGTTCGTCAATGCTTGTTAAAACTGCGCATGTGTCGCAATCAAAGCCGCCACCTGCTTGTCCAACATAGCCGATATTTCTAACTGTATTTCTAACCACTTGTGGAATGTCTACATAGCAATTTGATGTGATTTCGCCACAAACAAGAACCATACCAGTTGTAGCAGTTGTTTCAGCAGCTACTCTTGATTGTGGGTCTTTTGTTAAGAACTCGTCTAAAATTGCGTCAGAAATTTGATCGCAGACTTTGTCTGGGTGTCCTTCCGTTACTGATTCGGAAGTGAACAAAAATTTTTTTGATGTCATCTTTTTCTCCTTAATTTATATTACTCCGGTAAGGTTTTTAATTCCGACCCGGTTACATACATTAGCAACATGCTAAAACGAATACATTTATAAATCAAGAAAATAAAATAATTTATGCTTTAATATTACGAAATGTAACAATTTTATCAAAAAGCTCCCAAAAGGCTAAAGTTTTT
>CABQIM010000115.1 GCA_902464375.1 uncultured bacterium
GGTGTTGTAGATAAAATTATTGAATAGTTGATTTAATTATCTATAATATTTAAAATAACCTGATTTCTTTTGAAATTGGGTTATTTTTTTGCAAATATCTATAAAAAAATCTTTAAATATCTGGATTGCCACGTCACTAACGTTCCTCGCAATGACGCACTATTATTGTTCTATGCTGCAAATTGTGAAAATATTTTGTTAATTAAATCAACAAATAATTATCCTGAGTATTTGGAATAAACGTTTTTTTGTAGCTTTTAGGAACTTCTATATATTGATATTCTGTTTTTTTCTTTAACCCACAAAGTCCAATAACAGAGTCATGCTTGAAAAAATTTTTGATAAATTGCATATTTAATTCCTTTCATTGTTATGATATAATGACACTACTTATTTAAGTATTATTTAGGATATGTCAAGTTTTGAAAGCGAGGTTAAATATGGCAAAAGTTACTAAAGAAATGGGAATAATGGAAATCGTACAAGCTCATCCGGAAGCCGTTGCTGTTTTCCAAAAATATGGAATGGGTTGTATTGGTTGTGCTGCTGCACACTTCGAAAACCTAGAAGCTGGCGCAAAAGTTCATGGTTTTAATCCGGATGAAATGGTTGCAGAAATTAATTCATTAATTGAGGAGTAATTATATTGTTAATGTGGCAATTTTTATGTGTCGTCGGTATTGCATTTGTAATACTTGAAATTTTCACACCAAGCATGTTCTTTTTAAACTTTGCTTTAGCTGCATTTATTACGGCTATTGCATCTTTAGTTACACTAAATCATTTTGCACTTGTCCTAATATTTTTTGTTTTCTCGTTCATATCTTTTGTTTTCCTAAGACCAATTTTACTTAGAAGAAATTCAAAGGACACTGAAACCGGAATCGAAGGTAAATATATCGGTAAAGTAGCAAAAGTTACGGAAGAAGTAACAAAAGATAGAGGTGTCATTACTATTTATGGTGAACGTTGGGAAGCAAGATGTTTAGGAGAACAATCAATCCCTGCAGGAGCCGATGTTAAAATCGTGAAAAATGACGGCTTAATTATATTTGTAGAGAAAGAATAGGAGTTTTATATGATTTCATTATCAGTATTATTAATCGCACTTGCAATACTTTTTGTATCAAAAGGTGTTGTTATCGTTCAACAGGCAGAAGTTGTCATAATTGAGCGTTTGGGTAAATTTGACAGAGTTCTTCAATCAGGTTTTAATTTCATAATCCCTATCATTGAAGCTCCGCGCGCAATAGATTGGAAAGTTACACAAAAAGGTTTTGATGGTTCAACATACTCAGTTATTCAGAAAAGAACCAAAATTGACTTAAGAGAAGCTGTTTATGATTTTCCTAGACAAAATGTTATTACGAAAGATAACGTATCAATTAGCATTAACGCTCTTTTGTATTTCCAAATAATTGACCCTAAATCAGCTGTTTATGAAATTCAAAACTTACCTGATGCAATTGAAAAACTTACACAAACTAACTTGAGAAACCTTGTTGGTCAATTGGACTTGGACGAAAGTTTGGTTTCTAGAGATAAAATTAACCAAGAATTGCGTGCTATATTGGATGATGCAACCAATAAATGGGGTGTAAAAGTTAACAGGGTTGAACTTCAAGACATCATTCCTCCTGCTGATATTCAATCTGCGATGGAAAAACAAATGAAAGCTGAACGTGACAGACGTGCTGCTATTTTAGAAGCAGAAGGTTTGAAAAAATCTGCTGTACTTAAAGCAGAAGGTGAAAAAGAAGCTGCCATTAATAAAGCAGAAGGTGAGAAGAAAGCTAATATTTTGCGCGCAGAAGGTGTTGCTCAAGCTAGAATATTGGAAGCTGATGGTGAAAAAGAAGCAATACAAAGAATTATCAATGCTCTTGCTGATAAAGGTCAACCTGACAAATACTTAATTGCGATGAAATACTTAGAAACAATGGAAGCAATTACTAGCGGTCAAGACAATAAAGTTGTATATATGCCTTACGAAGCTACAGGAATATTGAGTTCTGTTGACGGCATTAAGCAAATGTTTGACAAGTAAACAAATTATAAATATTATAATAATATAATTATCAAGAAAGGGTATAGAATATGAAAAAAGGTTTATTATTAACTTTAGTAGCATTGATGGCTACCACTGTAGCTTTTGCTTACAGTTATGACACAAAAGTTCCTGTTCCTGGAAAAACTCTTACTGACGGAAGATTGCAGTCTGAAATGTTATTTCCTGTTTACGCATACGGATTAAGAATAGCAACAGCAGATTGTCAGGAATATTCTATTTCTAATACAGAAGTTACTAAACCTAAAAACAATGGCAATTGGGAAGAAGTTTGGACTGTAAAAGCTTGTACAAGAACAGCTAGAATTCCTATTAAATTTTCTACTACAGAACAAGGAACTGATTTTGCTATCGACCCTATGGGCGTAAGATGGTCACAAGCAAAATAAGTTAGGGGTAAATGAAGGGTAATATAAAATGAAAGTAGAAAGCATGAATCCTGTCGTAAGACAGCTATCTCAGTACGCATCTGATAAAATGTTTGCAGCTATGAGTGGAAATTATAAGGATTTTAAGAATGCTTCGAAGGCTTTTGGCAAATTAGCTAGCGAAAATTTGGAGCTTTTACCACAAGTAAAAGCTCCAAAAGCTTCTGGAATTCCTTTATTTTCTAAAATCGGCAGAAGTATTATGAAAGTACTTTTCTTAGATAAATTCAGAAGAAAAACTCCGGAAGAAAAGGCTGTCATTGAATACACTCGAAACCAAAAATTTAAAGAAGAAGCACACAAATATATGAGAATGGGTTAAAAAGATGGGAATTACATTTGGAACGGATGGCTGGAGAGCCATATTAGATAAGGATTTCACAAAAGAAAATGTAGAGCGCGTAACGCTTGCTCTTGGGAAGTATGTTGCAGATAATTTTGGATTCGATAAAAAAATCCTAATTGGCTATGACCCTAGAAAAATGGCTGATGAGTATTCTTGGCTATGTGCAAATTTGCTTAAAGAATGCGGTTTTGAAGTTTTATATTCCGCAAGAATAGTTCCAACTCCAATATTAGCTTATAATGCATTAGTCGAAAATGGCTGTGCAATTATGTTTACAGCTTCTCACAACCCTCCGGAATATTTGGGCATGAAGTTTATTCCGGACTATGCAGGCCCTGCAACTGCTGAAATCACCGATGAAATAGTCGCAAATATTGATAAAGAATTTAAAAAAGGTATAAAAGCCGGTTCTATAGAAAAAGTTGATTTTGGAACAAAGTATAACAAGCATTTATTGGAGCTTATTAATATTAATTCTGTTAAAAACTTAAAAACAAATATTATTTTTGATGGATTATATTCCGCTTCAATTGGATATTTTGATACTTTATTAAAAGAAAATGGTATAAATTTTTCTACTTTACATATGTTGCATGATACAAACTTTGGTGGAGGAATGCCTGATCCGAAGCCTAAATTTTTGAAAGAACTAATCGAACAAGTTAAAGCGACTCCAAACTCAATTGGACTTGCTAATGATGGTGATGCAGATAGATTTGGGGTTGTCAATGAAAAAGGAGAATACGTATCTCCAAACGAAATTATTGCAATATTACTAAAACACTTACTTTCAAAAGGTTACACAGGAAGTGTAGTAAAAACAGTAGGTTCGAGTTTATTGATTGATAACGTAGCCAAAAAGTTTGGAATACCAGTTATAGAAACAGCTGTGGGCTTTAAACATGTTGGTGAAGCTATGCGCAAAAACGACGTAATAATTGGTGGTGAAGAATCCGGCGGTTTAAGCATAAAAGGACACATTCCGGAAAAAGACGGACTTTTGGCAAACTTACTAATTTTAGAGACTATGGCTGATACCGGTAAATCTCTCGTTGAACTTCAAGAAGAGATTGCAAATATTGCCGGCTCAAAATTTTATACAGATAGAATCGATTTGAAACTTAATGATAAAGCTGAAATAAAACCAATTTTAGACAAAGCTAAAACTTTAACCAAAGTAGCATCATATAATGTGACAGACATTGATACAAAAGATGGTGTCAAATTGATGCTTGGTAACAAAACTAAAATCCTTGTAAGACCAAGTGGCACGGAACCACTTCTAAGAATTTATTTTGAAACAGATTCTGTTGAGAAATTAGAAGAATTAAAAAAGGAATTAAAATTTTAATAAATAATTAAAG
>CABQIM010000116.1 GCA_902464375.1 uncultured bacterium
AAATTTATTAATAATCTGATTAACGTATTTTATTTTTCTTCAAACTTGCGTAAAATAGGGGTAAATGAAAATTTAGTGTAAATAAGAAAGGAGTTTTGAACTATGGAAATTAAAGTTGTTCAAGATGCAAAGAGTATTGACTCTGACATTCTTGTTGTAAGCATGTTTGAAGGCGAAAAAACTGCAAGTGATTTGGCTAACACATACGCTTTAGAGCAAGATAATTTTAAGGGTAAGTTTGGAGAAACGTATCTTCTTCCAACTTATGGCAAAGAAGTTTATAGAAAAGTTCTTGTTTTAGGTTTAGGTAAGAAAGCTGAATTTAATCCTAACAAAATGAGAGAAGCTATCTACAAAGCAATCAAAAAATGTATGCAAATGGAAGCTAAAAAAGTTTCATTTTCTCTAGATGGAATTGAATTTGATTATTCAGAACAATTCACAATGGGTGCTTTTATCGCAGATTATGCTTTTGACAAATACAAATCTGAAAAGAAAGATAACAAAGTAAAAGAAGTCTATGTTCAAGCAAATGAAGGTATTGTAAGAAAGGCTGAAAAAATTGCAGCAGCCATGACTTTTGCAAGAAATTTGGCTAACGAGCCTGCTCAACTTGCAACTCCTAGCGAATTAGCGAATATTGCTTGTGATTTTGGGTTGGATACAAAAATTTATAACAAAGAAGAATGTGAAAAAATGGGTATGGGCGCATTTCTTGCGGTTGGTCGTGGAAGCGCTCAAGAACCTAAATTTATCCACATGAAATATCAAGTTGAAAATCCTAAAAAACGTATCGCAATTATCGGTAAAGGTATTACTTTTGATAGCGGCGGATTAGATATTAAACCTGCTTCTTCTATGTTAACTATGAAAGATGATATGTCTGCAGCAGCTTGTGTACTTGGTGTTATGAGTATTATAAGAGAATTCCATCCACAAGTAGAAGTTCACGGTATCATTGCAGCTTGCGAAAACATGCCTGGATGTAATGCTTACAAACCAGGAGATATTTTAACTGCTATGAATGGTAAAACAATTGAAGTAGATAATACTGACGCTGAGGGTAGATTGACTCTAGCTGATGCACTTTGCTACGCTTGTGAATTAGGTGTTGATGAAGTTATCGACTTAGCAACTCTAACAGGTGCTTGTATGGTTGCATTAGGTACAAAAGCTGCCGGTATTATGGGTAATGACGATACACTTATTAAAAATCTTATTACAACAGCAGACCGAAATGGTGAAAAATATTGGGAACTTCCTCTTTGGGATGAATACTTTGATAGCTTAAAGAGTGATATTGCCGATATGAAAAACACAGGTTCTCGTTGGGGCGGTGCTTCAACAGCAGGTGTGTTCCTACAAAAATTCGTTAAAGACGTAAAATGGGCACACATTGATATTGCAGGTGTTGCATTCTTAGAAAAACCTCAAAAAGAATTTATCGCAGGTGCAACAGGTGCAGGCGTAAGAACTTTATTGAATTATATTTTAGAGCAATAGTAGTTAATAGAAAAAAACAAAAACCGGCAATTTATAATTGTCGGTTTTTTGTTTTTTATAAGTTATTGGTGCATCCAATGCGCCATAACTTCGACTTCATGAACACAACAAATCACCATCAAAATTTAATCCTTTTGCTTCTTTAAGCAATGGATAATCATCAATATTGTTGTTATGCACAAAACTTATTGCTTCGCTTCGAGCGAGCTCCAGAATTTTTGCATCGTTAACTACATCTGCAATAATCATATCAGGCAAACCGCTTTGGCGAGTGCCTAAAAATTCCCCAGGGCCTCTAATTTGAAGGTCTTTTTCTGCTATAACAAATCCGTCGTTTGTTTCGGTCATAATGTTTAAACGCGCACGAGTATCTTGTGATTTTGTATTAGAAGATAACAAACAATAAGACTGCAAGTCGCTTCTGCCTACACGTCCCCTAAGCTGGTGCAGCTGCGAAAGTCCGAAACGTTCTGCATTTTCTATAACTATTACTGTCGCATTAGGGACATCAACACCAACTTCTACAACAGTTGTGGATACAAGAATATCGTATTCTTTATTTTTGAACTTGTTCATGACTTCGTCTTTTTCATCATTCTTGAGTTTTCCGTGAAGTAAGCCGATTTTATATTCCGGAAATACTTCATTTTGCCAACGTTCTTTTTCAATTGTTGCGGCTTTAGCAGAAAGCGTTTCGCTCTCTTCTATCAGTGGATAAACAATGTATGCTTGACGTCCTGCTTCTACTTCATGATGAATAAGCTCTGCTATTTGTTTGCGAGAATTTACCATTTTGGTAATGATTGGTTTTCTGCCTTTCGGTAGTTCGTCTATTATGGTTAAATCCAAGTCCCCATTCATAGTGATTGCAAGAGTTCTAGGAATTGGCGTAGCAGTCATTGTAAGAATTTGCGGATTCTGTGATTTTTTTCTTAATGCTAAACGTTGCTTGACTCCAAATCTGTGTTGTTCGTCAATTACGACTGCACCAAGGTTTGCAAATTCAATGTTATCTTGGATTAGAGCGTGTGTTCCGACTGCAATATCTGCTTGCCCGTTACGAAGGTTTGTTTCAGATATTGTACGCTGTTTTTTGCCGATACTTCCGAGGAATAACTCAACTCGGAGGTTAAGTGGAGTTAGCCACTTGATTAAATTGTTGTAATGTTGTTGTGCCAAAATCTCTGTAGGCGCCATAATTGCAGCCTGATAACCGTTTTCTATTGCTGCAAGTAACATAATTGTTGCAACAACTGTTTTACCGCTGCCAACATCACCTTGAAGCAGGCGCTGCATTGGCTTTGTTGAGTTTAAATCGTTAAGAATCTCATTTACTGCTCGTTTTTGAGCTCCTGTTAATTCAAATGGAAGGCTGTTAATAAATCGCATAACTAGCCCATCTTGCTTGATTTCAAGCGGAATAGAAAGAAGATTTTTGTTATTTTCTTCTCTTAAGAGCGCTAATTTTAGCTGTATCAAAAACAATTCTTCAAAAACAAGTGTGAATCGTGCTTGTTGCAATGTTTCGTTATCTTTTGGGAAATGGATTTGTTCAATTGCTTCTTTTTTTTCTAAAAGATGGTATTTTTCAATGATGTTTTGCGGCAAAACTGTTTCAATTTTATCTTTGAAAAGTTGAATTGTGTTATAAATGGCTTTTCTGAGCGTTTTGATGTTAAGGTTTTCACTCAATGGATAAATTGGTACAATCCTTGCCATATTTATGTTTGATGACGTTAAAATATCATCATCCATTATAGAATATGTTGGTTTATCAAGAGTTGGCATACCATCGTAAGAATTTATTTTGACAGTTCCTGATACCATAATGCCGGAACCTTTCGGAAATTGGGATTTCATACGTTCTTGGGTATACTTGTTTGCTTTAGACGCAAAAAAGTTCAATGCGAGATTTCCGCTGCCATCAACGATACGGACTTTTACAATTCCTAAATTGTTTTTAGTGGTAAAAGCTTCTACGGAGCGAATTGTACCGAAAACTGTGGTTGTCTCCCCGACTTTTAAATCTCGAATTCTTGTTCTTGATGAATAATCAACATGTTTGCGCGGAAAATAGTACAGCAAATCTCCAACAGTATAGATTCCTAGTTTATTTAAGATGTAAGCAATTTTTGGACCAATGCCTTTTAAATACATAACATCAGATTTTAGTGTAAGTTCTGTATGGGTTGCCTCTACTTGCTTTTCGCCCATTTCCATCTTGATAACACTGACTAATCTTTCTAAAGATTTTTTTCTTTGAGGCATAGTATCCATTTGATACCGCTCAAAATGTTCCAAAAGTACTTGCCACTTGGGGCTTTTAGACTTTTTTATTTCTTTTCGCAATTCAGAGCATATAAACGAAGAAAAACTTCTGGTTTTTCCGTTTATATTTATGTATTTATACTTAACTTCTATTTCTAAAGCTTTTTTTATTTGCTCTAAATTATCCATGAAATCATTATATAATAAGGCTTTGAAAAATTCACCTTCACAAAACTTAACAAAACAAAAAGAAAAAGGCAATTTTTCAAAAAGAATATACTTTATATATATGTAAGCAATATTC
>CABQIM010000117.1 GCA_902464375.1 uncultured bacterium
CTTTTTTCGCTACCGTAATATCCAAACCGATACTTTGCAATTCTCTTACAAGTACCTTGAATGATTCAGGAATACCCGGTCTTGGAATATTGTCACCTTTAACGATTGCTTCATAGGCTCTGTTACGTCCATTAACATCATCTGATTTGATTGTTAACATTTCTTGAAGAGTATATGCAGCACCATAAGCTTCAAGTGCCCAAACTTCCATTTCACCGAATCTTTGTCCACCGAACTGAGCCTTACCACCTAAAGGTTGTTGTGTAACTAATGAGTAAGGACCTGTTGAACGAGCGTGAATCTTATCATCTACCAAGTGAACAAGTTTCAAGATATAAGATAAACCAACTGCAATAGGTTCATCAAATGGTTCACCAGTTCTACCATCGATTAGGTAAACTTTACCATCTTCTCTAACCCAATCACAACCAGATTCTTTAATACCTCTAAGAAGTTCAGCCTTTGTAGCGATTTCAGATTGATTATCACCATATCTTTCATCGAATGATGGAGCTTCGTAGTGTTCACCAGTCAAGTAAGCAGCCAAACCTAACAAGCATTCGTATGTTTGACCAACGTTCATACGAGAAGGAACACCTAGTGGGTTCAATACGATATCTACCGGAGTACCATCAGGTAAGAATGGCATGTCTTCTTTTGGAAGAATTCTTGAAACAATACCCTTGTTTCCGTGACGACCTGAAAGTTTATCACCAACAGATACCTTACGTTTTTGAGCGATATAAACTCTAATTACAGTATTTGCTCCAGGTGGTAATTCATCACCTTTTTCTCTATCAAATACTTTAACATCAAGCACTCTACCACCTTCACCGTGAGGAACTCTTAATGAATTATCTTTAACATCTCTAGCTTTTTCTGCGAATATTGCTCTTAACAATTTTTCTTCAGGCGGATGTTCGGATTCACCCTTTGGAGTAACCTTACCAACAAGGATATCATCAGCGTAAACTCTAGCACCGATACGAACGATACCACGTTCATCCAAGTGTCTTAAAGCTTCTTCTGATACGTTCGGAATTTCTCTTGTGATTTCTTCCGGTCCAAGTTTAGTTTGTCTTGCATCAATTTCTAATTTTTCAATGTGAACTGATGTGAATATATCATCATGTACGCATCTTTCAGAAAGTAAGATAGCATCTTCGAAGTTATATCCTTCCCAAGGCATATAAGCAACCAAGATATTTTTACCAATTGAAAGTTCTCCACAACTTGTAGAAGCACCGTCGGCGATTACATCACCAGCTCTAACCTTATCGCCTTCGTGAACGATAGGCTTTTGGTTAATACAAGTATCTTGGTTAGAACGTACATATTTCATTAATGTATGTAAATGTTGTTTTCCGTTAACATCACGGATGATAATTTCTTCACCCACAACTCTTTCAACAACACCATCAACCTTAGCACATACAACCATACCAGAGTCTTTTGCAACTCTTCTTTCCATACCGGTACCTACAACCGGTCTTTCTGTAATTAGAAGAGGTACTGACTGACGTTGCATGTTTGACCCCATCAATGCACGGTTAGCGTCATCGTGTTCAATAAATGGAATCATTGATGTTGCAACAGAGATAATCTGAATTGGGCAAACACCCATAAAGTCAACCTTTGAAGAATCACACATAATGAATTCTGATCTGTATCGTACCGGAATCTGAGTAGCTTTGAAAGTTTTATCAGGATTCAATTGTACGTCAGCAGGAGCACATCTGTAGTTTTCATCTTCATCCGCTGTCATGTAAACAACTTCATCTGTAACTACACCATCTTTAACTACAAAGAATGGAGATTCAATAAATCCATAGTCATTAACTCTTGCGTGAGTTGCTAATGAACCAATCAAACCTGCGTTTGGACCTTCAGGTGTTTCAATCGGACAAATACGACCGTAGTGAGAAGGGTGAATATCACGAACTGCGAAACCAGCTCTTTCTCTTTGTAAACCACCTGGTCCTAATGCTGAAATACGTCTTTTGTGAGTCAATTCAGCCAATGGGTTGATTTGGTCCATGAACTGTGATAACTGAGAAGAACCAAAGAATTCTTTCAATGAAGCAACCAATGGTTTTGTATTTAACAAGTTCAATGGAGTTAATGTTTCAGAATCTTGAAGAGTCATTCTTTCTTTAACGATTCTTTCAATTCTTGAAAGACCTACTCTGAATTGGTTTTGAAGAAGTTCACCAACTGAACGAATTCTTCTGTTACCCAAGTGGTCGATATCATCCAAAGAACCTTCATCATATGTTAAGTTAATCAAATATTCTATAGAAGCAACAATATCTTGAACAGTCAATGTTCTTTGGTTCTTAGGAATATTTAAATTTAATTTTTTATTTAATTTATAACGACCTACACGACCGATATCATATTTCTTATCATCAAAGAATCTTGATTCTAAGATTTGACGTCCGCCTTGAGCAGAAGCAGGATCACCAGGTCTTAACTTTTTATACAAATCAATAAGAGCATCATCTGTAGTTTCTGTTGTATCTTTATCCAAAGTCTTTTTCAAGAATTCAAAGTGAGTGAACAAAGATTCCATTTCAGAAACAGTAATACCCATTGCTTTCAACAATGTTGTAGCCAAGATTTTTCTGTTCTTATCAATCTTAACGTAAATAATATCGTTAGAGTCTGTTTCAATTTTCAACCAAGCACCACGGTTTGGAATCATGGTTGCATTATATAATCTCTTACCTGTTGGAGAGATTTCTCTCTTGAAATAAACACCAGGAGAACGAACAATCTGAGATACGATTACACGTTCAGCACCGTTAACAATGAAAGTACCCTTGTCTGTCATTGTAGGGATGTCACCGATATAAACTTCTTGTTCTTTAATTTCACCGCTATCACGGTTAACAAGTCTAACCATTACACGCAATTGTTTTGCATAAGTTGCGTCATGGATACGTGCTTCTTCAATAGTATACTTTGCATTATCAAAAGTATAGTTTGGAAGGAAATGCAATTCTAATCTGCCTGTGTAATCTTTAACAGGAGAGAATGCCAAAAGCTCTTCTTTTAAACCTTCTTTTAAAAACCATTCAAATGATTTTTTTTGCACGTCAATTAAATCCGGTAAATCATCCAAACGAGTATTTGGTATACCCATTGGTGTTACTCTTTTTGCATATTTTGTCGACATTAATTCACCTCATCTATTCTAATGATGTACTATATAAAATTTGCTTTATATTTCTTTTTCTATTTCTACCTTTATTTCGGACATAATTATCCCATATACAGCATGTTCTACTATCGTACAACATCAAAATTTAACGTCAAGTTAATAAGGGTATTTTGTACAATTTTTCAAGTGTTATGTAACAAATATTTACAATTCTTAAAATTAAATGGATAGAAGAGGGAATAACCAAGGTTCAAAATTCTAACTAGCAAAAAAAATTATTTTAGCGTTTTTAATATAGCAAAGGAGATTTTATATGTCAGATATCAGTTTTAAATCAACCTACAAAATTCCCGTAACACAGTGGGGCATTAATAATACTAAAAAATTGCAATTAAAATCCTTAGTTGAATCCAATAACGGAATTATAACAGGGAAAAAAGATAAATTCGCACTGGTTTCAATTCCTGATAAAAAAGATATGGGATTTATACGAAAGTTAATGAAAATCGGATATCGCGAATACAGACAGTTTATTGGAGAAAAAATTCCAAAAAATTCTCTTGAAGAATATGTGGATAAATTAGGTTAACTAGAAATACCGACCGCCCTAGTTAGGGAGGTCGCAGTCGTGTGAACATCTAGTAGTTGTAACTACAATAATGGCGTATTCCCTTCCTTTATAGGGGGAGGTATAGACTTTTCTAAAACTTAATTCTCGCCCGCAACATCCATTGAGCGGGAGAGATGTCACGTTAGTGACAGAGAG
>CABQIM010000118.1 GCA_902464375.1 uncultured bacterium
TCATTATACATTATGTTAGAATATAGTCATACAATAAAAGGATTAAGAATTTGAATACAGGTTTTTATAAAGATTTAGATACAAATTTTGAGCAGGCTTATGAACTTTGTGGAAAAGATTTTAGCCATAATGAACTCATAAGTTTGCTTAAGAATGGTAATATTCCTCAAAAACAAATTGCAGCGCTAAAATTTGATTACGTAAAATCAAAAGAAGATGCAGAAGCATTACTGAATAATTTAACAGGATGTGATGGTAAAATTCGAGAAGCAATAGCTATGAAGATTTTTCAATTGATTTTGGCAAACAATAGTGTAAGTGAATACTTTACCCAATTGTCGCCGAAAGTTTTTGCGGATGCGACGATTGATATAAATGCAAATATTTGCAGGTTAATAGTGGACAGTGTTGTATATTTTGATAAGAATTCTCTATTTGTATCAGAATATGTTGATTTTCTGGTGAATTACACAACTGAGGCTTTAGATGAACTGGATAAATTTATTTTCAGGGATAAAAAATACGTTATAAATAAGCAATTATTTAAGCTTTATTGGTGCTTGGAAAGTTTGAAGAATTTTTATGACAAGGTGGATTTCTCGACGTTAGAAAGTCTTTTAAAACGTTCTATTGCACAAAATGAGTACACTGTAAGAGAAAAAGCTGCACAGATAATTCAAAAATCTGGCATGTTTGAAGAATTAAAAGCCAAATTGATGAATGACGAAAATTATTATGTTAGAGCTGTCTTTATGCAGTAAAAACTATGTCATTAAAAAGTACAAAGTCTTTGCGAGGAACGGTAGTGACGTGGCAATCTACTCTTTTTAACCCTATTTATTATTTTGATGACTGGATTACTTCGCTTCCGCTCGTAATGACGTTATGATGGTGAACATCTGATATTATTACAAGAAAACGGGCTCTTCCTTTTAGGATGAGCCCGTTCCCTTGAATTTAAAAAATCTATAAACTTTTTATTCCGGTTTGCATCCTTGAACAAAATTGGTGTTATACATTTTCATATAATCCTTATCTTTGCTAAGTCCTACGTTTTTGTTAACATTTTCCATAATGATACTGTCCATAACATAGAATTTGTAAGCAAGAATTTTGGCTTTCTTTTCTGTAGTCTTATTTGGTCCCATTTTTGCAGAAAAAATACTAACTTTATATTCGTATTCTTTTTTTAGTTCCGGATGTTTTGGATACATTTCGTTAAAAGTCTTATCAATTGCATCAGACACTTGTTCATAAGTTGGTTTTACGCCGTTAGAAGAGAGGTTTATAATATTTGTTAATCTCTTTGCGTACAAGTCACCACCATTGTTGCCATCCAGAGCTGCCAGAACTTGTTCGGCTCCTTTTTTTACTTCTGCACCAAGTTTTTCTACACCAGTTTTACTAAGCAATGCTGTTTCATCGCCCAATCCTGCCAATAATAATCTTGTATCAGAGTCCATGTCTTTAGTCTTTTCTGCCATATCAGCCATTTCTGCATATTTCTTATCTATTGTTTTCTGGAAATCTTTAGTAGTACGTTCTAAAACATCACTATCTAATGCAAACTGTAACAATGCTACTGCGCCGAATGTCCCATAATTATTATATGCATCATTCACAAATTTTGTGTTATTAGTTACTTCTTGTGCGTTTTCAGCTCTAGCTATAACTTTTTTATCAAGTGCCTTGTATCTAACAGGTCCAAGTTGCTGCGGACTCATTACGTTTGTAACAGCTAATGTTTTTGATGCTTCAGCAGCTTCTTTGCTGATTTCTGTACGCTGGATATTAGTATTAGAATTGTTACTTTTTGTTACAGCTCCTCCTGCCATAACAGCACCTGCCATCATTGCGCCTAATACAGTCTTTTTAACTACAGAATTCCCCATAATCGGTTTAATCATACACACACTCCTTTATAAATTTTAATTGGGTTCCACTTATATCAATATTAAACCTGAAAAATATAAAATTTGATATATAAAGCTGAAAAATGTAAACAAATGTAACAATTTTTAAAAGTGTTGAAATTACTGGATTCTTAAATACTTTTTATATGTGAGGTATGTAAGATGACAGATATGAGTATAATTACAAATAATAATATTGAAAAGAAACAGCCAATAGCTGTTACAACAACAAATGATACTGCTGTTGCATCAACTCCTGCTTCAACAACAAATTGTATTTACGATAAAACAAAAGACGAAGCTAAAGTTAATGAAAAAGTATCATCTGAAATTGATAAAATTTTAGAAAAAGTTTGTGAAAAATATAAAAAATATGGAATTACAGTAGAACAATTGAAACAGATTCCATTAATTCAAGATATTTGTAAAGCAAAAGATGAAGATTTAGCAAAACTTGCTGATTCACAAAAACAATTAGCAGTAGAAAAATATGTAGAAGCTTTGGAAACTGCAATTCAAGAATCTGTAAAAGATGGAAAAGTTAATATTGATAAAGTTTCTAAATTAAGCAGAGATTATTTTACAGCATTATCAACCGGATGGACAATTAAAGGTTTCAAAGAAGCTCAAAAGAAGCCCGGTGCAAAGCATTCTTTGATGCAAAGATTAGTTGCTTCTGGTTGCTTACCAAAAGGTGCTACAATAAAAAACACATCTCCAGAACAATTAAAAGAAGCTGTTTCTAAATTTTATAAGACAGTTTTAACAAAAGATATTAAAAAATTAAGATACGCAAAAACTGAAAATGGTCATAAAGCTGGACAACCTTTGTCAAAGGAAGACCAAATTAAATCACAGTTGCAAACATTTGGTAGATTGTTAATCAATTCAACTCCGGAAGAAAAAGAGTACTTCGTAGATGCCATTAAACATTTATATGCAGAAAACAAACTTGATGGTTTAAAAGCAACATTCAATAGCTGTGAAAATGAAACTCAAAGACAGGCTGTTGCGAAAAAAGTTTTAAAACCTGATACATTGAAAGAAATTACTACAGGAAAAGATGTTGATGGTAATGTTATGAGTCAAGATGATTCAACAGAACTTGTATCTTGTGCAGTCTCAAAACAACCAGAAGAAGATCGTGAAGCATCTCATACTGAATTAAAAGAAGCTTATAAACAATGGTTTGTACAAAACGGTGACACATTAAAAGCTGTTCAAGCAAAAGTTGATAAAGCTAAGGCTGAAGGTGTTGAACCTAATTTAACAGAAGAAGAAAAACAATTATTAGTTGAATACAAAAACTATGTTACAGCCGGTCAATCAGGTGAATTTATTGGTACTCAATTGAATGATAAGCTTTCTAAAATGTTTAAAGAAGCTCATATGGCTGAATTAAACAGAGATGCTTACGAAATGCCAAGTTACAGAGATGTATTAAACAACGTTAACACATACGTAGAAAATCATCCTGAAACATTTACTCCGGAAGCAAAAGAACAATTCAACACTGCAATGGATAAAGCTACAAACGGCAACTACACAACAGTAAAGACAGGTAGCGATGCTGAATTAAAGGCTCCTGCTAAACGTTCAGAAGATTCTGCTTCAAACAACGCTGACTTAGGTTTTACTTCTAAAAAATCTGTTGATTCTACAAAATTAGTAAATTTAAAATCTAAAATCTCAACAACAGAAGAAAAAACAGTTTTCAAAGTAGATAAGAGTGTTTCATCAGCAGTAGAAAATTTAAATGCAGAAAAATTAAAAGAAAAATTTGAAACTGCTACTACTAACAGAGATAAATTAAATTTAATTGA
>CABQIM010000119.1 GCA_902464375.1 uncultured bacterium
CGTATTTTCTTCTATATCTTCCTACACTGTTTCTTGTACATTCTATGTTTTCAAGATCCGATATCATTCCTGGAACCGTATATGCTTTACGGTTCTTTTTTGAATATCTAAATCTGGATAGGGATAAATCAAGCTTTAAAAGTCATAGGGATTTTTGCTTTTAGAAAGTGACAACCTTTAAATACTTCTAGGGTTTAATTTCTCTATCCTTTTTGTTACAGTATTTTTGAAAGGATTGGACGTAAATAAAAAAAGATAGAAATCCTCACCGACCAAAGTTTGTGATTTCTATCCGTCCTCTAAGACAATATTATGATACTGAAAATTATCAACGACTTCAACATGATTTTGAATGAAAATGATTATCAGGCTTTTGTTGCTTCGATCGATCTGCTTTCTTTACATTGTCCTGTTTGTGGTGTCGTTGGTCTTTTTATATTGTATGGACACTACAAAAGATTTGTGATCATTGATGATATTTCCAGTGGTGATTGTAAGATTGAAATACCTGTTCAACGTATCCAATGTACTCAATGTAAATCCACTCATGCCTTGCTTCCAACTAATTTTGTTCCTTACACTCAGTTCACTTATCTTTTCATCTATTATATTGTCACACTTGATGAGAATGATGATTTGATCACTTCTTTTGAAGTTGCGCTACAAACGATTCGTAAAGTTAAAGCTCGTGTAATCGAATTTTGGGATTCATTATTTCCAGATTGGAGAAATTTCAGGCAAAACGACTTGAAGATAGAATCTTTAAAGTGTCACAAGATTCTTTTTGGATCCACTCACGGGTATCGTTCACTTGGTGTACTACCAACAGAGCTATAACTCTGATTCTGATTTCTTTTGATATTATGTCATTGAAATCAGAAAGGAGATGATCTTATGATCGAAAATGATGCTTTCAAACTGCTATTAATCAATCTTTTTCACCTGAATCCTGATGATATTACCAATATTGTCTGTACTACGTTCAATAAGATGATGGTTCTTATCGTTACTCTTGCAGACAAACATCAGGCTTGTCCTTACTGTGGGTTTACTGCGCCTAAAATCAAGGAGTATGTAACCAAGGAGATCACTCATTCGGCTCTTACCACACAGAAATGTATAATTAAATACAGGGCAAGACGCTACAAATGTCCATGTTGTGGAAAGACCTACTATGAATTCAATCCCTTTGTCTTTAAATCCCAGAAAATATCGATCCTTACTGTGCATAATATTCTGAAGGATCTGAAAGATTTCAACGAAACATTTACTTCTGTTGCCAGAAGATACCATGTTTCTCCAACTTCTGTATCCACTATTTTTGATAATCATGTGGATATTGGCAGAAACCCGCTTCCGGAAATCATTAATTTTGATGAGGTATATGCCTTCAAATCCGAAAAGAGTAAATATGTCTGTGTTCTTCTTGATTTTAAAAAGCAGATTCCTGTTGATGTCCTTCCAAATCGTAAAAAGGAATATCTTTTAAACTATTTTCAGAAGATTCCTTTAGAAGAACGGAAAAAGGTAAAATACGCCTGTTCAGACATGTATGAAGTGTATCGGGATGTTGTACATAAGGTGTTCCCCAACTGTATCTGCCTGTTGGATTATTTCCATCTTTCACAAGATTTCCATAGGAAAATGAATGAGGTGCGTATCAAAGTCATGAAAGGATACAAAGACGACAAGGCTTCGGATGAATACTATCTTCTCAAAAAATTCAACTGGCTGTTATTCAAAAATCCAGAGGATGAAGATAAACATGGAAGACTGTTTGATGTAGAACGTGAGCGCAAATACAACTCTCACTTTAAAAGCTATATGAACTACTATGATTTAAGAAAAAAACTACTCGAAATCAATAATGATCTAACTATTTGTTACTCATTAAAACTAGAACTTGTAGACTTCTATTCAAAATCTACAATCGACAATGCACAAGTCAATTTAGAACATTTGATTCGCAGCTGCATTGATACAAACATTGAAGAAATGATTGCCTTTTCCAACAATCTGATCAACTGGAAACAGGAGATCATCAATTCATTTACGATTGTAGGTACTGAATATAAAGTTGAAGCAGACAAAGGCCAGGTGGTGGTCTGCAATAAAAAAGTAAATAATGCGATCATTGAGAATCGAAACAAGATTATCAAGTGTATCAAGAACAACGCCAATGGATACACCAACTGGCTTCGCTTCCGCAATCGCGTAATGTATGTACTCGATCCAGACGCAACATTCAGCCTGGAACCAAGGGAGAAATAATCATGGATGCACAAGACATTATCGAACTGATTGAATACTTCAGAAATCTTCAAAACAATGAAATAAAATTTGAAATTGAAGAACTACAAGGATACATTGACATAAGATTCGAAGAATTATATGACAAGTTAACAGAATACATTGATTCAAATCACCCATTATAAAAGGAGCAGAGGTTCAAACATCTCTGCTCCCTAGTTAATAATCCTTTAAACACTCATAGGGTTTTCAACCCTACAATTTTTGAAGCCAACTTTTAGTCGACCCTATCTAATTGCGGATTACCTCTTTTTTTCAGTTCTCTGCTTTCCAGAATACCTTCTATCCTCTGACGGACAGATTTCTATATTCACTTATCAAACGGTTCAGAAAGATTTCACAGGATGCTCATCCTCTCTTGCGCATTTTTTATCTCTACCAACATGACGGAGATACTTTTTTCCTGAATACATCATCTATCGACAAATACAACATGCCATTGTGAAAGAGTAAAATCAATTTTTTATAAGTAGAACTTCGTGGAAACTAAATTCAACTTTGCCATAACTGAAGTGGAATTTAACTTTTCACTTCAGTTAACATAAAAAGGATTCCTTTCTCATTGCTTGGCAATTTGAATTGCGGTATGGTATAAAGTAGAAAAAAAACAATTAGTGAGGTGAAAATAAATGACTGATTGGGTAATGGTTGTGTTAACCGCAATCTATGTTTTAGCTACAATTCTTATTTGCTACTATAACTATGGGGCAACCAAGGCTTCAAGAGATCAAGCTGCTGAGATGCGCCGTCAATATGAAGAAGATAATCGTCCATATATAACCGTTGAGCTTATTTATGAGCGAAAAGCGTATTACGGGCTGCGTTTTTCAAATCATGGAAAACGTCTTGCAAATCATGTACGCATACAACTTGACCAAACTTTTTTAGATAGCCTCAAAGAGCCTTCATTTAGAGAAATGTTAAAGCGAGCAAACGGCAAAGAATGTATTATTGGAATTGGGCAACATTATGATCTCTACTTCGGCTCAAACAAATTCCGGGAAAACACAGACAAATATCCTCTTTCGGGGCAAGTGGTCTACCAAGATGGTGAGCGTACATACAAAGAAGCGTTTAACATTGATTTTGACTCCTATGCAACATTCTTTTCCGTGAACTGCGATTTTGATGATTTTTTGAAAGAAATGAAAGCCCAGACCAGAGAATTGCACGGAGTTGGGGAGAAGTTGCAACAGTTGGTTACAGTCTGCCAAGTGAGTGCCGATAACACAGACAGCAAATCAGAATAATTCTTCTAAGTCACACTTTCGTCGTAAGGCAGAGTGTGAGTTTTTCTTGTAGGTACAGATTATGTAGCGGTTACGTATTTACTGATATCACACTTTTCACATAAAGATGTCATTTTATCCGAAACATAC
>CABQIM010000120.1 GCA_902464375.1 uncultured bacterium
TTTTCATTTACAAGGGAACAGGTATAGAAAGAGATTTATAGGCAGATATATAACATGAGAATACAACAAACGAATCCCATATTTAGGGCGAACTATTATAATTTTACAAAAAATGGTACTTTTTTAAGAGTAAATCAAATTAAAACAGATAATGAAGAAAAATTAGGGAACAAGCCTATTTTGATATCAGGCAGACGTCAAATTCCTATGTTCAAAGATGGCAAATTTTATACTGCTGATTTACAAGATAATCTAGTAGATTATCAAATTTATTATCAGGATACTGATAAGTACGAAAACGGCGGACAAACAAAACATAGTTGAAGGTAACGCACAGGGTAAACTCGTTGAAATAAAAACATTAAATGAGATTGAAAAAAAACTGAAAGAAAAACCGGAACTACAAAATGAATCATTAGTTCTATTGGTGGAAGATGAAAAAGATTTTTTATATTTCCCTCCTGAAAATATTCGTGGAATTATTTTTAAGAATGGCAATTTGGGACATTTATCTCATGAAGCTAACATTTTTAGAATGTATACAGATATGGTTTCAACAGTTCATGATGACAAAGTTATTGAAGAACTCAAAAAACATGCCAATAAATATATAGATATTTCAAATCAAAATGGTAAGTTAACTCTTTCTCAAATATCTGAATCTGCTCATAAAGCAAGAGGATGTTCTAAAGTTGTTGTACCAGAAATTGATAATACAGAAAAAATACTAGATTATCATGAATGCACAAAGAAAAATTGCGGCAACAAAGCGTATCGCTTATCTTTATTATCGAAATTAGCAAAAGTAGGATTTCTGTCCGATGTAAATATACCAAAAGGTTTTATTTTACCTTTTGGCTATATAAATAATTTGCGCAATTATTTTTTTGATAACAACAAACACAATGTTATTGAAATGTATGATGATAACAAATTTAAGGACGAAATATCATCAAAATTGAATGATAAAAATATTAATTCCGATTATATTATAGTCCGTTCTGCTTTCAATGGTGAAGACTTGGCAGGTTTTTCAGCAGCAGGATTATATGATAGCTGTATAAGTACAGTAGATGAAGTTGTTCCAACAATAAATCATGTTGCAGAATCAAAAAATTCACGACGTTCACGCGCAGTAAGAGCAATGCACCAAATACCTGATAGCGCAATATTACCTTCTATAATTATTCAGGAATATATTCCGGCTGACTATGCTTTCACCGTATATACTAACACAGGTGACAATAAAATGCTGATAGAAGTTAGAGAAAATAATGACTACCAAGAAGCTGATCCGGCATTTATAACATTTGATAAATCAAAGGATACACTTGAATATTCCGGCAAGGTTTGCTTAGCAAGTAATTACCTCGTTGACGATAATTACAAGCTTATGGAACAAAGTTTCCAAGAAAGTTCTTTAACTAGAAATTTTGAAAATTTACGACCTATTCTCAAAAATTTGGTTCAAAATGCTCAAAAATTAGAAGATATGTTTGCCAAACCTCAAGATATAGAAGGTGGTATAAAGGATGGTAAGCTGTTCTTATGGCAAGTTCGAGATATTGTAAAACATGCTTAATAATTTTCAATTGATTTAGATGAAATAATTGTTATAATTTTAATATGGACAGTTTTAGCGTTGGAAGAATTTTGGCAGGATTGCGTAATCCTGAAATATATTTAAAGAAGTTAAAGCAAGACGTTGTTAATACAAACAGCGGATTTAATAATTCTTTAGCGCAACCTAAGCCAAATATTGTTCAAAACAGTATCCAAGCAACAGCAGCATTAATGCAGCAAATACATATGAACCAGCTTGCAAGCATGGACAGAGCTGTTTATATCAGAAATCTTTTAGGTTTACCACAAACTTTGGGAGGCTTGTTATCTGCAATACAAGACCCAAATAGTGCCTTAAGTAATACCTCTTTAATATTAAAAGATTTGAATGAAGATCTTTTGAAAAACCAAAAGATGATTTCAGAGATTTTTGGCGAAGGAGCGGATGGTGCAAATATTGCTCAAAACATACAAAATCAGGTTGCCGGAAAAGATGCAATGGCATTGTTTTTTAGTGGAATGATACAAATGCCTGCTGTTTCAGAAATGATTTTGAAAAACAGTAAACAAGCTGTGGCAAGCTTAATTTTGGCAATGGCTTCCGCCTCCAAAAGTGGCATGACTAATGACCAAATCCGCGATACTCTTGGGATTATAAACTCTTGTGTTGCGATGGCAGAGTCTAATAACCCTGCTCAAACATTAAAAAGCTTGATGCTACTGTATTTGCCTTGGCTTCCACTTAATGAAGGTGTTGGATTTGATTTAGAAGTTACTACTCCGGAAGGTGAAAATGAATCTAATGATTCTAAGTTGACAGTATTAATCCAAACCAAAAATTTTGGCAATGTAAAAGGTGTATTCACTCTTACAACCTCTAATTCAGTTGATATTTATATATTATGTTCAGAAAGTTTTCCGAAAAAAACTTTGCAAAAGAGCCTTATGGAAGAAAGTTCTTCTCACGCAATGAACACGAATATTGATATCGAGGCGGTTGAACCGAAGAAAAAAGATTTGCAAGAAGAACAAGAAGCAAAAGTGAATCTGTCTGCCACAAATGAGATGAATCCTTATCTGCTTTTGATGGCACATGCTTTCATCAGAAATACCATATTTATAGATTCAAATGCAATCGTAGAAGAAACTGAAACTAACTCTTAACAGGTATTCTTTTTGCAACTTGAGTTGCAATTATAAGCGCTTTTTCTGCAAATATTATAGGTAAATTATTTATGTTACCTTGAATAGATACGGTTGCATGGTTGTATACCAAACGTTCGCTGGCTCCGGCAACAATAAGCCCTTCGAACGTCTTAACCAATCTATCAAAAATATAGTCTACAGAAAGTTCTTTAACCATAGTTTCATTTTTAACAGGCACTATACCCCAATTAATCCTACCGCCTTTTGCAAGGAATTCATTTACACATTCAGCTATAATATTAAGGTTATTAGGATTATTATAAGCATCAAAAGAGATTATATTAACTCCTGCTTCTATAGGAATTTTCCAATCACATTTTTCAAAACACTGAATTCCAACGAGTGCACCGGTAGTTTGAAGTTTTGCGGTAATTTTTGAGAACAAATTTACAATAGTATCTTTGGTAATATCATCATCCCCACGGATTACATCACCGATTTTATACAGAAAAGGCTCTTCTAACATAATTATTGGTCTGGTTTCCGGAGAAATTTCTTTTATTCTATCTATAATCCAACAAGCGCGGACACTGATTGCTTGGATGATAAATTTTCGATAGAATTTATCTGACAAAAAAAGTGAATTGTCTTGGTTGCGTATATTCAATGCTGCTGAAAAAGGTCCCATAAAGTTTATAACAGTTTCAGCAGGTTTGATACGTTCAATTATTTGAAAATATTTAAACAAAAAGAAGCTATCAAATTGAAACATATCAATATTTCTTGTATCAGATTTATTAAAAGTTGTATCTAAATACACTAAGTCTGATTTTAAAT
>CABQIM010000121.1 GCA_902464375.1 uncultured bacterium
GACGAAGCATCCTTTCTACAAGAAACTGTGGGAGTATGTGGAGGCAATCAACAACAATGAATAAAAGAAATTAAGAGTGTGCGTCATAGACTTATGGCGCACACTTCCGATTGTAAACCAATACTTCACGCCATCAATAATTCACCAACAGACAGACTTGTAAAGGTTCGCCAAATTTTCAATTCTACTAACTTATATTCTTCATACAACTGACCGACATATTCTATTTCAAATACCAGTCTAAAGTCTTTTGAATCATTTTCAATTTGCCCTTCTTTACGAGTTCCAATACGTACCATTTTAATAAAATACAAATCTCGAATACCCTTCCCTTTTAAATAAGGCGTAAAGTAATAAAGTTCATCCAATGCTACTGTAGCAGGGAATTTTTTTCCTGTATAATATATCCTAGCTGTTCCTTCTTGAAATAACTTTAAATTATCAGTCTTAACAAGACTAACCAAACATTTTTTTGAAATATTTATTTTATATTTATCTAATAAAGTATAGAGTCCCCTATCATGTATATCTTCATGCACCATGCCATTATCAACAATAGGCGATTCACCATATTGTTCAAAAAGGCTCATAAAACTTAGTTGTTTTACTCGCACATTCTTTATTTTTGATTTTACTTCCTTTTCTTCCTGATTAATTTTAGAAAATTCATCCAAATATATATTTAAATTAATTTTTCCGCTAGAATATTTTTCTCTAAAAAATCTATCAAGCAAAGAAATATAATTACTGCAAACACCTCCAAAATATTGCAATTTATCATAAACCGCTAAAACAAAATGCTTTTCCTGCTCAGACAAACAACGAAGATCTGCTACTTTTCCCCTATTTAAATCATTAGGCTCAAACTTAACTAGTCCGTTACCATACTGACGTGAATTATCCAAAAATATTTCTTTCGCCATGTCTGTAATAAGATAAGCAAACAATATATTTGTATTAAATTCACTTATATTATACACACAATGAAAGGTTGTCAAATTATAAGCTTGTGCTACATTTCGTACAAAGCGCAATCCCTTTCTATTAAAAACAGAGACCCAAATAGGCGCAGGCGTTCTATTCTCCAAAGCATACCACGGAGAACGCTTTGAAGTTAGATGCCTTTTATGGATATTATTGTCTTCCCCCAACTGTATATACGTTCTCACTTGAGAATTATCACTATCAGCACATCCATCAAATAAATATACAACTTTGTCTGCATTAGACAACATTATAAAATCTTCATCTGTAAAAATCAAATTCTTCACATCTACAGCATGACAAATACAACGACGGAAAGAACCATTTGGTATGTTATATAGCTCTTTTTTAGATTCTGAAAACGTAAAATAATCATTAGCACCTGTTGCTATTCCACGAGAAACCTTAGCAAATGTAGAAAAAGGAACCAAATGAGAGTAGTTGCTAGCTTGAGTTTGCTCATAATATTGCTTCCATTTTACAGCAGGATCTAATTCTTTTAAACTATAAGATACACTATTCTGCATGAAGGATGATAAATCTTCCATGTTATTGATTGTCGAAAAAGTAACTGCGTTTGTTGTTTCTATTTTTTGGCACAATAATACACATGCAGTAGTTAGCGCATCATCAAATGCGCATTGATTAAAATCTACAATAATAACATGTCGAAGTGTACCACTCTTCAATAATTCCCGCTTTACTTCTACGCCATAATCAGAATTTAAAAATTCCGAAGGTATTATATAAGCCAATTTCCCATATTCTTTCAACTGAGAAACAGACTTTAGCAAAAATAAGGTATAAATATTAGTAAAACCATTCAAATGAGTCTGCAAGTTCTTGTTAACCAAAGGAATTAGTGTAGCATTATCATAATCATGGAACTTCAGATAAGGAGGATTACAAATTACTGCATCATATTTTTGAGTCCATGATGACACTAGATAATCCTCATTGCTAAGGCTTATCTTATAATTGGTAGCTCTAAAATTTGACAAAGCATAGTGGAATATCGTATTATCTATATCATAACCAGTAATGTTGAGGTTGGGATTTATTCTACACATCGTTCTACTAAAAACACCTAAGCCAAATGCAGGCTCTAGTACATCGGCCTCACTACTCAAACCTTCCAAAACCCAATTTGACATAAATATAGCTATTTGCTCAGGAGTGAAAAACTGAGCAAACTTTTTCCTATGCGCTAAATCTACAATTTTAGAATATTCACTTTCCGTTATCATAAGTTACAACTAAATAATTTATCAAACTCATTTTTATCAATAACAGCTTCTCCACCTTCAAATTTTACATAAAACAACAATCGTCCTTTATTCAATTCTTTTCTTACGCTCTGATGATTCGGCTCCAATACTTTTTGTGCTAAACACACACCTTCTTGAATAGGAATTTTAATCGTTGTTTTATTCTGATTTTTATTGTCTTGTTCTATAAAATACTTTTCATCTTCTAATTCTGGAGTTGAAATTAATTGCAAAATTTCTTGAAAAGACACTCCATATACTTTATCAAAAAACACCTGTACATAGAAATGCGGAACATTATAGGTCATCACCCATTTATGAACAACTTTCAAATCCTCTACTTTTGGAGTTATCGACAATGAGTTTCTTTTCTGAATAGCTTTTAAACATTTATTTATGGATGAAAGCATAGAAGACAAATCTTGAAGTCTCTGAGAAGAGCGCCAAGAAGGAGTTTTAAATTTCAATGTTCTCACAGAAACTTCATCTAACTGCTGTAGTAGAGGAATTAGCTCTGGTCTTTTCTGCTCAAGCAAATCTCTATATTGTTCTAATATCACATCTCTATTTTTTAATATAGAAACCGTATTTTCTTGAATGAATCGGTTAGACTCTGCCGTATATCTATCTACCAAAAATGCACTAGAACGAACTTCAATTCCAGCAATAGCTTTAGATACATAATCTGCAATTTCTGCATGAGACAAAGAACTAATGTCATACCCCAAATTAGCATTAAAGTCTTCTTTCTTAAAAAGTAACAAATCAGGGCGTTTACCTATCAAATCCAATTCAGCCTGATAGGATTTATAAAACTTTTCGAACCCTACATCACCAGCAACCAGATCATCAGACTTCCCATATCTAACTGCCACTATACTCCGAGAATTATCATTAACCGCTCTGAATATAACATTTTCCGCCCAATCGCCCTGCTGTTTGTTGGTTATAAATTCCGAAGAAGCTTGAGTTGGCATAGAAGCTTTACTACGAGGCATTGAAAAATCAATTAATCCCGTATGAATGCTTGAACAAATCTTATTTATTTCATTTTTATACATTGGCTATACATCTTTTATATTATGATTAACTATATTTCAAAACATTTAAACAGCAAAAACTGAATAATGCTTTACCATACCAAGACTCTCATTTATCCCTATTACGAATATAAAATCAAACCTTCTAATGGCAAGGCAAAATTACAAATAATATATGAAAAAAAAACTTCTTTTTGATTTTTTT
>CABQIM010000122.1 GCA_902464375.1 uncultured bacterium
ATTCTATTTGAATGATTGTATAGAAAATATAGAAGGTAAAACTGTAACTCTAAGGAGTGGAAATTCAATCACTGCAGAAATTATTCTTGTTGCAGCAGGTCGTGAACCTATTTGTCCGACTTGCGATGGTATAAAAATACTTGGAGATTCTTGCGGTGAAATTCAATTAGCGCATTATGCAATCCATCAAGCTCAAGAGTATACAAATGGTGTTCCGTTTAATAAAAAACTTACACCTTCTGTAATTTACGGAGAGCCGGAAATCGCTTGGGTTGGTTTAAGAGAACAGGATATCGACGAAACGTATCAGAAGACAATGCTTCCTATTACTGCGCTTGGTAAGTCTTGGTGCGATGATGCAACTGACGGTTTTATAAAAATTATTACTAAGGATAATAAAATTGTTGGTGCGCATGTTATTTCAAAAGAAGCGTCATCTCTTATACATATCTTGCTTCTTGCTATTCAAATGGAAATTGGTATCGATAAATTAAAAGAAATTTGCTTTGCACATCCGACTTATGCAGAAGGTATTTTTGATTTGATTTGCAGGGGGTAATTAATTTTTTTGTGCGTATTGCGTGCGTTTTTCACTTCACTGTTGGTAGATTAACGTAAGGCTAAATGTTAACCAAATGCTAAAGTAATGGATTGCCACGAAAATTCTCGAAGTTCTAAACTATACTACAAGCCCAAAGTCTTAATTTTCTCGCAATGACGCACTATTAGTAGATAAGATACTGCCTGACAATAACTTTTATGCACCAAAAACTTAATAAAGAAGGGTTCAATGATTATCATTGAACCCTTCTTTTATTCCTATGTCTCTTCGCCTCTAAACGTCTATTCCCTTATTTGGCGCTCACATTAATGAACGGAACAGAGTTGCCAAGCATATATTGTGGCATTTTACCATCCCACTTCTGTACGGCTTCGTATTGTACAAGAGATTTGTTTTGGCTCAAAGCTTTTGCTCTGATAGCCATTGATTTTGCTTCTGCTTCAGCAGCGATAACCTTTTGTTTTGCTTCTTCTTGAACCTGAACGGTTTTATTTTTAGCTTTCAAAGCTTCTTGTTCTGCAGTAACTTTGCTTTCGATAGCTCTTTCAAAAACCGCAGAATAGTTGATTTCTGTCATTTGAAAATCTGTTACGTTTATATAATTATCTTTAAGTTGTGCTTGAAGTTTAAACAAAATATCACCAGTTGCACGTTCCCTGTTTGCAATCAAATCTTGTGCATTCCATTTCCCGATGATATCTTTAATAGTACCTTCTACAACTGGTGTTAGGATAGTGCTTTGGTAGTCCATACCAACTTCTTGAAATAATCTATTAACCTTATCCGGCTGAACATTAAAGTTTATTACATAAGTAATTCTTGCTTGTTGGATATCTTTTGTATAAACGGCGGTAGTTAATGTATTTCTTTGAGTCTTGATGTTCATTGTTCTGAATTTTTGTACAAACGGAAATATTAAGTGTAAACCTTCTCCATAACATTGAGGCTCAACTTCACCCAGTTTAATCTTAATTCCACGTTCCCCAGGACCAACCATAACAAACGGATTGCATAAAACGAGGAAACAAACAAGTAAGCATAACACCAATACAGGCATGCCAAATAATTTTTTGTCCATCCTAATCCTTTCTTTATCTAAGTGCGATAAGGGCCAATGTAACATACAAAGCTGCTACAACAAAAACAAAACTTCCAAATACAATTAGCATTTGTTTACCATATTCACGGTAAAGATTTTTTCCCGTAATGTAGCATAAAGTTATAATACACAAGTTTACTAACACAATAAGTGATAAGAATAAAAATAAAACTCTTATGACCATTAGACCCCTCTTTCAAATATTATAATAGATAATATAAAACTTTATGTAATCATACATTTAGAGCATTTTATGTTAAAATAGATTGTATGAAAAGGCTTTGCGTATTTGCTCACTGGGATAGAGATAATATAATAGATGATTATGTAATCTATTATTTAAAAGCGTTAAAAAAAGTAGCATCTACGCTCATTTTTGTATCGGATTGCGATTTACCTTTAGAAGAATTAGATAAACTGGATGGAATTGCAGACTATAAGTTGGCTCAAAAACATAATGAGTATGACTTTGGCTCATACAAGCGCGGTTTTCTATTTGCAAAAGAAAACAAAATTGATTTTGAAGAGTTAATTTTTGCAAATGATTCTTGTTATGGTCCATTTATTCCTTTGGAAAATATTTTTACTAAAATGAGTAAGAAGCAGTGTGATTTTTGGGGAATGACCCAAAATCGTTACGGAATAACAGAAAACTTCTCCAGACCTAAGATTACTCCTCATATTCAGAGTTATTTTATTGTTTTTAAATCTAACGTATTTAATAGTAAGATGTTTGGAGATTTTATAAACAGTATTAAACACGAAGATGAGAAAAACAAAGTTATCATAAAATATGAAATTGGTTTAAGCCAATTATTGTATTCAAATGGCTTTAAGAGTGCAACTTATATTAAAAAATACAAGTTTGTTCACAATTGCATGTCAGAAAAATGGGATATGCTCGTTAAAAAAGATAAATTTCCTTTTATAAAAACATCCATTATTAAAAACGGATTCGATTTTATGGGAGAAGCAAAAGGGTGGAGAGAACTTATTCAAAATTATACAGACTATCCTTTATTTTTAGTAGAAAAGAATTCTCAAAGACTTCAAAATCTATACGAAAACAGGTATGCAAAATTAAATATTTATCGAAAAATAAGATTTAACCTGCTAAAAAATTGTCCGTTAGAAATTCGGTATTGTGTTATTTTTCTGGAAAAGCATTTGTTTATAATTTTAAACACACTTTGTTTCCATAAACTCAAGAAGTTCTGATGCGGCTTTTTGCCAGCTGAAAGCTTTTGCTCTTATTAATCCTCTTTCCCTGCAAAGTTCTCTAAAAAACGTATCTTCGTACATTTTTTTGTAAGCATTTATTAATTCTTCATCATTTGTTGGATTAATTTGAATTCCGGCTTGTCCGATTACTTCCGGCAAAGAAGAAGTATTTGAGGTTATAACAGGACATCCGCATTGCATAGCTTCCAATACGGGAAGTCCAAAACCTTCGTACAAAGATGGGTACACAAACATCATTGCATTTGAGTATAGTTCAGGCAATTTTTCATCTTCTACATATCCTAAAAAGTCCAATTTTGTTTTATCAAAATCCCCAATTGCAGATTGGAGTTCTTTTTCAAACTTTTGCCAAATCCCACCAACAAGAACCATTTTTAGGTCGTTGATTTTGTATGTGTTAATAAATTCGAAGAAATTTTTTATTGCAAAAATCAAATTCTTACGCTTGCCTAAAGTGCATAAAGATAATATGTATTTCTCATTCGTAGTTCTTTCTGCTGGGTGAAATTTATCGTCCGCACCCAATAAGATTGTTTTGATATTATCTTCTTTTATTTTGAAATACTTAAGAACAT
>CABQIM010000123.1 GCA_902464375.1 uncultured bacterium
AAATGGCAGTACCTAAGAAAAGAACAGGACATTCAGCACAAGGAAGCAGAAGAAGTAACTGGAAAGCTACAAAACCAGAAACTACTAAATGCCCTAATTGTGGTGAAACAGTATTGACTCACACAGTATGCACAGCTTGCGGAACTTACAAAGGAAAACCTGTAAGCTTGAAAGATAGAGTTGAAGAAGTTGCAGAAGCAAAGAAACCTGCAAAAAAATCAGCTAAAAAAGAAGAAAAAGTTGAAGAAGTAAAAGCAGAAGCTCCTGCTGAAGAAAAAACTGAAGAATAATAGATATACTAAGCAATAAGGCGCTGGGCAATTATATTTTGTGATACCTAGTGCCTTAGAACCTTAGTAATTTAGTATCTTTTTTTTGATAGAGAGGGATAAGATGACAAGAATAGCAATTGATGCAATGGGCGGGGATCATGCTCCACACGAAATCGTGGCAGGTGCTGTATGGGCAGCTAAAGAATATGGAGTTGCAATTGAGCTTGTAGGTAAACAAGATAGAATTGAACAAGAACTCGATAAGATTTCTCACGAAGGCTTTATGACCGATTATGGTAAAGGTGGGCCTGCAAAGTGCCGTATTAAGATTGATACATCAAAATTAGACATCAAAATTACTCATGCCTCAGAAGTTATTGAAATGGGTGAGGCTCCAGGTCAAGCTATTCGTAAAAAGAAAAAATCATCTATCGTTCTAGCTGTTGATGCAGTTGCAAAAGGAAGCTCTGATGCAGTTGTTGCTGCAGGCTCAACAGGTGCTGCTATGGCATCAAGTTTGTTTGGTTTGGGTAGAATCCCGGGAATTGACAGACCAGCAATCGCAGTTACTTTGCCTACAATTAAACAACCTATCGTTGTAATTGATGGTGGTGCAAACAGCAATTGTTCACCTGAAATGCTTTATCAATTCGCAATTATGGGTGCAACATTCTCTAAAAACGTTTTAGGTATTGAACACCCTAGGGTTGGTGTTTTGAACATCGGTGAAGAAGCGGGTAAAGGTAACGAACTTGCTCAGGCAACTTATAAGATTTTGGAAGAACACCAAGAAAAGATTAACTTTGTTGGTAACATTGAGGGTAAAGAAATTTTCTTGAGTGTATGCGATGTTGTAGTATGTGACGGTTTCGTTGGAAACGTTGCGTTGAAGGTTACAGAAGGTACATCTTCAATGTTGTTCAGAATGTTGAAACAAGAATTTAAAGCTGATTTGGCAGGTAAAATTATCGGACTTCTTGCAAAACCGTTCATGAAAAGAATTTATACAAAAATTAACTATGAAGAATTTGGTGGTGCTTTGCTTTTAGGTGTTAAAGGTATCACAGTAATTTCTCACGGCAGAAGTAAAGCTTATGCAATTAAAAATGCCGTAAGAGTTGCAAAACACGCTGTTGAAACAGGTGTGAACGAAAAAATAGCTAAGTTTTATGAGGAATAAAAACAGATGACAGATAAATTAATTCCGTTGAGAATTGCAGGTGTTGGTTATAGCTTGCCTGAAACAGTTATTACAAACGATGATTTGACAAAATTATATGAAACTTCTGACGAGTGGATTTATACTCGTACAGGGATTAAAGAAAGACGTGTTGTTTCTGGTGAACAAAACGCTATCGACTTAGGTTTGGAAGCTGCTCAAAATGCGTTGGCTAAGGCTAAAATGAAGCCGGAAGAAATAGATTTGATTTTGGCTGCATCTTCTGCTCCTCCTGATTTGTACCCTGCAATCGCTTGTCATATTCAATCAAGATTAGGCATTACAAAACCTATCCCTGCATTTGATATTACAGCAGCATGCTCTGGTTTGATTTACGGTTTGAGCATTGCAAAAGCTTATATCGCATCAGGCATGTACAAAAACATCTTGATTGTTGCAACTGATAACAATTCAAGACTTGTTGACTGGACTGATAGAGGTACTTCAATCTTGTTCGGTGACGGTGCAGGTGCTATGGTTGTTACTCAAGCTGAGGACGGAATTGATGATGTAATCTCAATTGATATTGAAGCAGACGGTAACTATGGAAACTTAATCGAGCTTTCATTTGATGGAAAAAATTGCCCGTTGGTTGAACAATATGAAGAAAAACCAAAAGGAATCAGAATGAACGGTCGTGGAGTTTACACTTTTGTTGCAAAAATCTTGCCTCATTATGTAGAAAACTTGGTTGAAAAATCAGGTATGAAGGCTGACGATATCGATTATCTAATCCCTCACCAAGCAAATATCAGAATTATTCAAGCTGTACAAGAAAGACTTGGATATCCTGATGAAAAAGTTGTTACAAATATCAAATATTATGGTAACACATCAGCTGCCTCTATTCCAATCGCTTTGGCAGAAAGTGTTGAAAAAGGAAAAGTTAAACTTGGAACTACTGCAATTCTTTGCGGATTTGGTGCCGGTATGACTTGGGGCGGTGCAATCGTTAGACTTCGTGAAGGCATTTGCTAGTGCTACGCACGTAGCCCTCTGCGATGATGTTCTTTCACACTTCAAATATTGGTGTGAAGGTCGCTAAGCGAGAGTTAAGGATAGTAGACGATAAGGCGTTAAGACGATAGGACGATAAGTTCGTTACAGTCTTGTAGGTTGGGCTTTCCAGCCCAACAACGAAACTGATTTAGAAACTGATTTAGCGAAACTAACCTAACAATGAATTCGTTAGACAGTGAAACAAATTAAATACAAAATTAGTCGTCAAGATGACGAGAATAACTTAACCGAAATGGACTTAGTGTCTTAGTAACTTAAAATAAAACATAAAGGATAAAATTATGACTAAAAAAATCGCATTCTTATTCCCTGGACAAGGCTCACAAGCAGTAGGCATGGGAAAAGACTTATATGAAAATTTCGAAAGCTCAAAAAATGTTTTTGACACAGCAGATAAAGTTTTGGGCAAAAGCATTACAACTCTTTGCTTTGAAGGACCGGAAGATTCTTTGAAACAAACTGTAAACACTCAACCTTGTATCGTAACAATGTCAATTGCGGCGTTGGAAGCTTTGAAATCTCAATTGGATATCAAACCTGACTTTGTTGCAGGTCACTCTTTGGGCGAATATTGCGCAATGTACGAAGCCGGCGTTATGTCTTTGGAAACTACTTTTAAAGCAATCCAAAAAAGAGCTGACTTGATGAGCGCAAGCGCAACAGGAGGTGCGATGTCTGCAATTTTGAACGCTCCTGAGGGTGCTTTGGAAGAAGCATTGAAAGAAGCATCAAGTGTTGGTTATGTTGATGTTGCAAACTACAATTCACCTGCTCAGGTTGTAATCACAGGTGACAATGATGCAGTTGCAAAAGCCGGCGAAATCTTGTTGGCAAAAGGCGCAAGAAGAGTTGTTCCACTTCCTGTTTCAGGCGCTTTCCACTCTAAATTTATGGAAAATGCAAGCAAAGAATTTGTAGGATTTGTTTCTGATT
>CABQIM010000124.1 GCA_902464375.1 uncultured bacterium
CTCTTACACCGCCAACATCAGTTTTGTGAGAAGTTGTTTTAGAAGTCATCTTCATAACAACTGGGTATCCGATAGAATCAGCGATTGAAACAGCTTCATCTTCAGATTTCGCAAAACCGGATTTACATACTCTGATACCGTAAGCATCTAATACATCAATAGATTCACGAGTTGTCAATTGAGCTCTGCCTTCATTTACTGATTTAGCAATGATTTCTTGAGCACGTTTGTAATCAACGTCGAATGTAGGAATTTTACCGTCCGGTCTTTCCATCCATTTTCTTTGTTGGTTCAATCTGTTCAAACCATCTGCAGCTTCTTCAGCATACATAAAGAATGGCATATTAACTTTCATATCTGATAATGTTGAGAAGAATTCAGACTTAGTCATGAATACACCAATAACAGGTTTTTCCGGATGTTCAGCTTTGATTTCCATAAGTGCTTTAGCAACATCAATATCCTTCAAGCCTAAGAATGGAAGATATATTGTAATAATCATATCAACGTTTTCATCAGCGATAACTGTTTCCAAGGTTTGTTTGTAGTGTTCGATTGGAGCAGAAGCAATCATATCGATAGGGTTTTTAACTGATGCTGCTGATGGCAAGAAACTTCTTAATTTTTCTTTAGTTTCATCAGAAATCTTAGCGATTTGCATACCGTGTTCACAAATTGCATCTGTAGCCATGATACCAGGACCGCCAGAGTTTGTGATAATAGCAACTCTATCACCCTTTGGAATTGGGCAGTTAGCAAAAACCTTAGCTGTTGCGAACAAATCTTGTAATGAATATTCTCTGATTACACCAGATTGATTCAACAATGCATTTGCAGCTTTATCAGCACCAGCCAATGAACCTGTGTGAGAAGATGCAGCACTAGCACCGGCTGCTGAACGTCCAGCTTTCAATGCTAAAATAGGTTTCTTCTTAGAAATTCTTGAAGCTAATTTTCTGAAGTTAGCTGGGTTTTGGATTGATTCCATGTAAAGTAGAATTTGTTCTACGTCTTTTTCATCTTCCCAGTATTCCAAAGCTGTTTCAGCGTTAACATCGGCTTGGTTACCGATAGAAATGAATTGTGCAAAACCAAGGTTCAAGTCTTTAAGGATGTTCAAAATACCGCCGCCTAAAGCACCTGATTGAGATACGAAACCGATGTTACCACGTTCTGGCAATGATTCAGCAAAGCATCCGTCCATTCTAACGTCTGGGTGAGTATTTACAACACCTAAGCAGTTAGGACCAACACATCTCATGCCGTATTCTCTAACTTTTGCAAGTAATTGTTTTTCTGCTTCAGCACCTTCTTTACCTGTTTCTTTGAAACCTGCAGTAATGATACAAAGACCTTTGATGCCTTTTTCGTGACATTGGTCAATTGTTGAAAGTACGAATTTTGCATTTACAACAATAATTGCTAAATCAACTTCACCAGGGATTTCTAAAACTGAAGTGTATGCTTGTAATCCTTCGATAACTCCGCCTTTTGGGTTAACCGGATAAATATTACCGTTGAATTTGTATTCTTGTAATCTTTTCATAATATCAGAACCAATTGTGTGTTCTTTTGTTGAAGCGCCAACAACTGCAATTGATTTTGGTTTCATGATTTTGTCTAAAACGTTCATGATCTCTTCCTTTCTTGTTTCTAAAAACCACATGTAAATTATATTACAAACACTGTTTTTGGGGTAATAAATGTTTAGAATTGTTAAAGGAAGTCGTTAGGACGTTAAGTCGTTAAGTTCGTATTGATAAAGTCGCTAAGTCTTTAAGTCGTTAGGACGTTAAGTTCATATAATTCGCTTACGCTCATATAATGTATAAAACTTAAGATATGACGCAATTGTAAATAAAATATTTTATAAGAACTTAATGACTTAAAGACTTAACGACTTAAAGACTAAGTATCCTATTTATACAAGCCTTACTAGAATAGCTCCATTCGCGTTTAGAAATTCGATAAACTTTTAGACCAGAACGCTCGATTATTGCTTGTTTTTTCATGTTTGAAACTTTTAGAGGAGTTTTATCTTCCACACCATCGCATTCAATTACAAATTTATTATCAACCAGCAAATCAGCGCTTAAGCCTGCTATATCAACTCCGCAAGTTACTTCGTGTCCTAAATCACGGAAAGCTTGAGCTACTTCTTTTTCAAAAGAATTTTTGTAAATATTTTCATCAAAGTCGTCAGAATTTGCGAGTGCAAATCTGTTTTCGTATTCTTCAACAAAGCCCAAATAGCTTCTCAATATTCCTTCCGGCAATTCTCTCGGATTTTTGGAAATGAAATTAATCATCTGATATCGTGCTCTTGTAATTGCAACGTTAAATAAGTTCGGTTTTTGCAAGAATATCAAACTTTGAGGGAAACTATTATTTGCATAGGCCCAAGAAATCAAAATGATATCTCTTTCATCACCTTGGAATGTGTGAGCAGTACCGATTTCAATTTGGTGTTTTTCCATCATGTGTTCAGATAAAACCTTTGAAACTGAAATCTTAAGCTGTTCAACTTGAGCTCTAAAAGGTGAAATAATACCAATAGAAACCGGATTATCCGGATTTTTTCTTTCATCTTCTACTACAATTGAATGTAATCTTTTTACCAATTCTTCAATTTCCGGAAGATTTCTTGTTGCATCAAAATCGACTTTACCATCAGGAACAACAACTGTTTCCAGCACTTTTTTAGAGTTGTCATTTCTTCTCATAACCTTGATTCTGCCACCATAGAATTCTTTATTTGAGAAATTAATGATTGGCGGTAAGCTTCTAAAATGCTCATCCAAAAGAACTGGATGCATAGAGTAATAATTCGCCAAATCAAACATTGAATTTGTTCTGAATCTCCACATTAATTGGTAACGGTCATTTATTCCGTATTGAGATAAGAAAGACTGTTCTTTTGCTTTTTCTAGGAATGATAAGTGCGGAAGTTGTTTGTCATCGCCGACTACAACAGCTTTTTTCGCTCTATATAAGATTGGGAAACAACTTGCAATATCACATTGAGAAGCTTCGTCAATAATTACAACATCAAAAAGCCCCGGTTTCATTGGTAAAGAACCGGATACGGCATAAGTTGTAACGCACCAGCAAGGGAAAGCTTCCAATAGCGGTTTAAAATCTTCTGTTTCAAGAAGTCTGTTTTGTAGATTTTTCTTTCTTTCAACAAGAGATTTTGAATGCACAAATAATCTTTGTCTTTTTACAGGATCTTGCATCAAACCTTTTAGTGCTTGTCTGCGCTTGCATTTTAAAATATCAATAGCTAAACGCTTTTGTTTTTTCTTCAAAGTCCTTATTTGTTCTGAAAGTACATGAATATTCCCTGTTGTTTGG
>CABQIM010000125.1 GCA_902464375.1 uncultured bacterium
AATTTTTAAATACTTTATATATACATAAGAGATATTTAAGATTAAAAGAGAGGCATTAATAATATGACAGTTGAAAATAAAAAGAGATTTACAGTTATTAGTAATACAGAATTTGAAAATGAAGCAGATTCTAGAGAACGACATAGAGCTTATCAAACAAATCCGCTTAAAGAAAAGCTTATGAAGTTTACCAATAACGAAGCTGGCAAAAAATTTGGAGTTGAAGACTTGTTGAAGTGGTAACAACAATAACAAGTCTGCGACAGGCGGAAAAAGGAAAAGGCAAAAAGGAAAATGGTTTAAATGTACCAGATTAAAAACAGAATATACCCCGACTTTGACAAAACACAGAAAAGCGGGGTATGTAATTTTTTAAGAGCGTTAGTGAAACAGAATTTGGGTTTAACTTGTTCAGAGATTATGGACAAGTTTATTGAGGATGAAAAGTATTATTTAGAACTCAATGCATCCAGATTTCCATTTTTGGCTGATTTTATTGACGAAAGAAGTTTTCTTAAAGATACAGAAGACTATATCAAGGAATGTATCAAGTATTATGAATACAAAGAAAAGCAACGACCTATAATAGAAGCTAACAAAGAATTTGAAAAGAAAAAAAGAAAATTTTTGCAAGAAGTAAAAATGTCTAAAGAAGCTCCGACAAAAAAGCAGCTTTACTATTATGACAGATTGTGCAAAAAATATTCTATTGAGAAAAAAGATGTAGAAGAATTATCAAAATTGGATTTAAGAAACGAGATTGAGAGTATACTAAATGAACATTCAGATGATTATAAAAATGTTGACTGATGCCGGAATTGAAGAAAATGAGGCTAAAGCTGAGGTTAAAATTTTACTTGAACATTTTTGCACATTCACAGAAAAAGATAAAATTTTAGGAAGAATTTTGAGCGATGCAGAGCTCAATTTAATAAAAGAAAAAGCTGAGCTTAGAATAAAAGAACGAATTCCTGTACAGTATATAACAGGAGAAGGGTATTTCATGGGAGAATTTTTCAAGGTAACTCCCGCCGTGCTAATACCGAGAGATGAAACGGAAATCCTTGTTAGAAAAGCAATCGAACTTATTCAGACAAATAATTTCAAGAATGTTTTGGATATTGGTACAGGTTCAGGTTGTATAGCTTGTACCATCGCAAAAAATACAGAAGCAACTGTTCTGGGCGTTGATATATCTTCTGATGCCTTAAGAATTGCTTTAGATAATGTAACGAAGCTTGGAATTAATAATAAAGCCGTCTTCAGGAAATCAAACCTTTTTGAAAAAGTAAGAGATGAAGAAAAATTTGATATAATAATTTCTAATCCGCCATATATCCCGCACGATGTAGAATTATCAGAAGAAGTTATGAAGGAACCGGAACTGGCATTAAGAGCGGATGAAAACGGCTTAGAGTTTTATCGAAAAATTACCGAAAAAGCACCGGAGTTTTTGAACGAAAATGGCTGGCTGATGTATGAACTCGGAATTGGAGAGAGTGGCGCCGTAAAAGCCTTTATGCAGGAACATTTTACTGATGTAACGATAATAAAGGATTTGGCAGGGATTGATAGAGTGATTTACGGAAGAAAGTTATAAATTTTCTAATAAAACAAAAACCGGTAATTTTTGATTTCACCGGTTTTTGTTATTTTTATTGGACTATTCTATTTGATCTATATTGCTTATAGTCTTGTGCTACGTCATTATGAAGAACATTAGTGACGAAGTAATCCAGTATGATGATAATTTCTGGATTGCCACGAAAATCACAGATTTTCTCGCAATGACGGCACTCTAGAAATTACAACTACTAAGCTAACCAACCCAACGTCCACGTACGTAATTTCTACCTCACCCTAACCCTCTCTTGGATTATTCGGGGTGTCGGCAGAGTAACGTCTGACCTCCACCTTACGGGCTTACGCCCTACCGAAAATCCGCTCTCCTGCTAGGAGAGGGAATGCGCCATACTTGTAGTTCCACTCCGAGACGATGCCTGTAGCGAATAAAACAAACCTGTAGTTCCGACAAAGGAGCCGACAGAATGTCTACGTGCGGGACTTCTACCTCACCCTAACCCTCTCCTGCTAGGAGAGGGAATGCGCCATACTTGTAGCTCCACTTCGAGGCGGAGCCTGTAGTTAACAAAACAAACCTGTTGTCCTTACCAAGCTGCCGACCAAATGTCTACGTGCGTAGCACCGTAGCACCTAATAGTTAAGGAAGTAACGGAGGACGTCCATTACGCATATAGCTACTGCCAAGAATACAAGTGTGCTGATTAATCCAGAGCCGTGTGCTTCCTTTAGTGTATTTTTATCTTCTTCTAACATATTATTCCTCCTTATGCTGCTTTTGATTCTGCTATTGCACAAGCAATCGCCAGTGCGATTTCTTCATCATTACTTTTTGAAGAATTTCTTTTTGTTGGCTTTTCTTGAGGAATTTCTTCAGGGAAGAATTTGTTGATAAATTTCAAAAACTTTGCATTTATTTGCATTGCAAAAATCATTATTGTAAGGAAAATAAAAACAGTTCCCATACCAATAATCATAAGAAATAGACCGTCTTTTACTAACGTTAAATCCATAATTATCTCCTTTAAAATATTCAATTGTGTACATTACTTTTTAGATAATGTAACAATTAAGGAGCGCGGATTTGAATGCCGGATTGCAGACCGGATTTTATATTTGCATTCTTATTTATTGATAAATTAGAATTTTGCTTCTTATAATTCAGCAAAGAAGTTGAACTTGATAACGCACCAAAATCGTTGCTGAATGTGAGTGGTTGAGCGTTATCGTTGCTTTTTATTATTATTTCTGAGGTGTTTAAATTTTCAGAAACAATTACTACTGTTTGGTAATCATTTTGTAAATAATTTATTTGATTAATTGGCTGCTCAATTTGGCAAGACAAACCAAAATGGCATACGCATTGTAAAAC
>CABQIM010000126.1 GCA_902464375.1 uncultured bacterium
ATTTTATAATCTTTTTCTAAAAATTTATAGAACTGTTCCGGTTGTCCAATTGCAGATAATGCGGTAATTTCAGCTCCACTTTGTAAATGCTCTCCGGAAATTATATTGTATGCGTAATCCGGTTCAACTTTGCAAACTGTGGCTTTAATTCCTTGTTTCTTTTGCATAATTTTTGCAATTTTTTCTGCTCTTGTATGGTCAACATTTTTGCTCACAATAACAAGTTCACTAACTCGCTTAAATCCTTCCATCCCTTCTCTCAAAGGGCCGGCTGGAAGTAAGTTTTCATTTCCAAACATTTTTTCTGAATCAACTAGGACAATATCTAAATCTCTTGCCATTTTTCGATGTTGAAATCCATCGTCAAGAATAATTTTTGTAACTCCAAGTTCTTTTATTGCGTACTCAGCAGCCTTATATCTATTAGAGCAAGTTAAAACTGCACACATATTCAAATTAACTGCCAACCAATAAGGTTCATCACCTGCCATGTCGGCTTTGTAATATAAATTAATCCCATCAGAAATTACATGAACCTCTTTGTTATTCAGTTTCCCGCCATAACCTCTGGAAATAATTGCAACATGTTCACCTTTTTCTACAAAATATTTGGCAATCTCTGCAACAACAGGAGTTTTACCAACTCCACCTGTTGTAAAATTTCCGACGGAAATCACAAAAGCATCAACTTTTTTAGGCTTAATGATATTTTTGTCGTATAAAAGATTTTTAAATCCGCTTCCTATCCCATAAAATATAGAGCAGAATTTAAGCAAACTAAAAAGCAAACCCTTGGGTTCTTTAGTGTAGTGTAGTTTTGTAATGTTTGTTTTTAGATTCACTTATTGCCTTTCTTCAACCATTTTTTTAAACTTCTCAAAATCTTCCATTGTATCAATTCCAACCGGAATATTGTCTACAATTGCAACCTTAATTTTCATGCCGTTTTGAAGCGCTCTCAATTGTTCCAAACTTTCTGCCATCTCGTAAGTTGTTTGTGGGAGTTGAGTCATTTTAAATAAAGCTTCACGCTTATAGCCATAAATGCCCAAATGACCGTAAATCTTAGATTTGCCGGTATTACGTTCATAAGGTATTTTTGAACGAGAGAAATACATTGCGTAATTATTTACATCAAAAACACATTTTACCAAATTTGGATTTTGCGCTTCTTCTTCATCCTTGATTTCTCTTAAAAGTGTTGAAATATCAGCTTTTTCATCTTCCAATACACCTTTTATAACAAGTTCAATATTAGCTTGTTCAATTAATGGTTCATCACCTTGAAGATTGATGATATAACCGATTTCAGGATGTCTGGAAGCTACTTCTGCAATTCTGTCGCTGCCACTTTTATGATTGGTAGATGTCATTTCAACTTCTGCGCCAAAGTCTTTGCAAGCATTAAAGATTCTTTCATCATCTGTTGCAACGATTACTCTATCAACAAGCGGACATTTGCTCGCTTTTTCCCATACCCATTGGATAATAGGTTTATCATTTGCTTTTAATAATGGTTTGCCTTCTAATCTGGAAGAACCGTATCTTGCCGGTATAATTATTGCAGTTTGTTTTGTCATATCTTGTCCTTTTTATGTAGTCTTTAAGTCACAAGGTCGTTAAGTCGTTAAGTTCGTTTATAAAAATTTGTTTTGATATTTGTTGTTTTGTTTAATTTTTATAAGCAGAACGAATTGCCTTATTCACCTCTATTTCGTAGCATTTATAAATACTGCATTTGTTTTCAAACTAATTTCACGTCCGGTTAAGTAGTTCGAAACATCTTGCATAAATTTATCTACTGTAGCTTCGTCAAAATACTTCAAATATCTTTCTCTTGTAGATGGTTGGTTTGGAGAAGGCGGATTTACAAACCATTCTCTAACCATGTTTGGCTGCACTACATATTTTGAGCGAACTTCCTGCAACTTAACTTCCGGAATAGAAAATCCAGCGATTTCAAGATTTGTTTCTAATGTGTGTTCATCAAAATTACACAAAGAGTCTAGCGGATTTTCCATAATCTCGTTTTCTACTCTCTTAAAGTCTTCGTATTTATCAATATAGTGTCTGTCCAAAATCTCCCAATATCGGGTATTTGAACGTATAATCGGTTCAAATGCGCACAACTTTCCACCAGGTTTAAGTACACGATAAATTTCGTTAATTGCAGGCTGTTTATTAACCACGTGAACTAATACAGAACGCATTAAAGCTTTATGTACAGTGCTTTCACCAAGCGCAATATGTTCAACCGGACTCTTTAATAATTCATAACCGGTAGTGATTCCGGATTCGTCAAGGATTTTTTTACAATCGTCCAAACAATCTTGGAACATGTCAGAAAATATAACTTTTCCTTTGCAGTCCTGCAATTCTAATGCTTTAAATGCCAATAATCCAGTTCCGGTTCCTATATCAAGAACAACATCATACGGCTTTATGTCAGCATAAACAAGAATAACATCTCTTACTGCTTCTAGCCAACGCATCGTTTGTTCTTGCATTTCCGGTGTTTGTCCGGCAAAACGGTTTTGCTTCAACCATTGTGTCCAATTTTTGCAAATCTCACTCATATAATCTTCCTTCTTATTGGGTTAACATTAGGACTGTACTGGAAAATTATACTATAATTTATAGTTTAGAGCAATTATTTAATGCAAACACCTTTGGCGAAATTGATAAGCGCATCCATTTCACCTTTTGTTGCGGTGCCAATCTTTTCAAAGAATCCGACAACTTCATTTTCATTCAAACCTTTTGTATTGAATGTGCCGTATCCGCTTTGGATGCTATTATTTTTTTCAACTAAACATTCAAGTCCTTTAACACGAGCACCTGAACTGTCTTTAAAAATTTGCACATGAGCAGTTGAGCCATCTTT
>CABQIM010000127.1 GCA_902464375.1 uncultured bacterium
TTTTCAAATAATAATGATTGTACAATGATTCGCTCAGAAATGTATAATTCCGGTGATATTAGTAATGATAAGGAAAGAGTTGTCGGATATGGATCTTGGTTTATGTACACAGATTCACGTAATGAATTTATAGAAAAATATTGTCATGATTATGTGCTGGAAGCCGCAAGAGCAAGTATTTTAGCTGCGATTAATCAAGAGGAATATATTCCACATAAAATTCCAACTGTATTGACTCAGTTTGGTGCATCATTTGTAACTCTAAAAACTAATGGAAAATTAAGAGGATGTATAGGTTCTATTTATCCAACAAAGCCATTAATTCTTGATATTATTGACAATGCTAAAAATGCAGCGTTCCAAGACCCTAGGTTTGAACCACTAACTATAGATGAGGTCAATAATTTGGATGTTTCTGTTTCAGTATTGTCAGCAATTGAAAGAATACATTTTAAGGATGAGCGTGATTTATTATCTAAAATTTATCCGCATGGGATTATAATTATAGAACGTGATAAACGCGCAGTTTATCTTCCGGTTGTTTGGGAACAATTACCTGATAGAGAAATATTCTTGAACTCTTTAAAAGAAAAAGCAGGTTTACCGCCTGAGTATTTTTCAAGAACAATTGAAGCGTATAAGTTTGATGCCTCCTATATCACGGATGAAGTAGAAATGTAATATTAAACCTCCATACTTAGCACTACTGTCTGGTAAAAATAAGTAGGCGCAATCCCCTTCCCTTATTAGGGAAGGTATTACATCACACTTACAAATTGGTAAGTATAATTACAAGTTTGAAAGTAAAGTGCAAAGGGTATTAACCCGTAGGGAATAATTTATAACGTATTTACTGCATCCCACCCGCATCTGTAAAGCTCTGCAAAGCTTCGCTAACAGCTGCAAGTGGGTATTAAGCCCTTATTAAATTTACCCCCATTTAATTTATTCCCAAAATCCTAGTTTATGAGCATTAAGTTCCCAATTATTTGCGGTTTTGATGCTGTATTCCAAATCTCTTTTTGGCGTCCAGCCAAGAATTTTTTGCGCCTTATTGTTATCTGCGACTAATTTTGCAGGGTCGCCTTCTCTTCTTGGCCAAACTTCCAACGGAATTTTTCTTTCTGTAACTTTTTCACATGCCGTAAATACATCTTTAACACTGTTACCATCATTAGTTCCTAAGTTAAAGAAATCGGTTTTGCCACCATTGTTCAAGTACTCTAGAGCCTTGATGTGTGCATCAGCTAAGTCCTCAATATTTATATAATCTCTTACACAAGTTCCATCAGGAGTGTCGTAATCATCTCCAAACATTTTGAAAATTTGATTTTGGTCTGCTTTCAATACATTTGGTATAAGGTGAGTTTCCGGATTATGCCATTCACCGATTCTAGCTTCTGAATCAGCACCTGCTACATTAAAATAGCGTAAACGGACTGATTTTAACCCGTATGCTTTATCGTAATCATCCATAATTCTTTCTACCATCAATTTTGAATTGCCGTACGCATTGATAGGTAACTGCGGATGATTTTCATCTATCGGAACATAATTTGGTTCGCCATATGTTGCAGCTGTAGAAGAAAATACAATTTTCTTAACTCCGAATTCTAGCATCGCATTCAATAAATTAAGTGTTCCGTAAACATTGTTATAGTAATATTTTTGAGGATTTTTAACGCTTTCTCCAACTTGAGAATATGCAGCAAAATGAACAACCGCATCTATTTTATTTACAAGAAACACTCCTCTGATATCGTCAAGATTTTTTAGATTTCCTTGAATAAATTTTACATTACCATGTTTTTTTAGAATATCTATAATTTCGGAATGTCCAAGTTCCAAACTGTCAAATATAATAATGTCTTTTTTTTGTTCCAAAAGTGCCATAGCTAAATGGCTGCCTATATATCCGGCTCCACCTGTAATCAAAATCATTGGACAATCCTCCCTGCTTCTATATTGTATATTATAACATCTTTTAAAAATTCTTCTTCAAAAAGAATTGTGTCAACTGAAGTTATAATTGTTTGTGTGTCTTTTTCTATAGATTTCAATAAATAATTCTGTCTTGTTTCATCTAATTCTGCCAAAACATCATCAAGTAAGAGAATTGGAGAATAACCTGTTTTGTTTTTAATTATTTCCAACTCAGATAGTTTCAGTGATAGAACTAACGTTCTTTGTTGACCTTGTGAAGCGAATTTAACCGCATCCAGTCCGTTAATCTTAAACTCTATATCATCTCTATGTGGCCCAACACAAGATATTCTTCTCGCAATTTCTTCCGCTCTTCTTTCTGCAAGTTGTTGTTTTAAATACTCACTTATTTCATTAATTTCTGAACAAGGGCAAGTATAATTTAAGCTGAAAACTTCGGTTTCGCTGATGATTCCATGTTTTTTTGCTGCTATTTCTTCTATTTCTTTTAAAAATTTCTTTCTAAGAAATATGATATTTGCTCCGGTAACTGAC
>CABQIM010000128.1 GCA_902464375.1 uncultured bacterium
CTAATATTTTATTATTTTTCACAAATTCTTAATATTTCTTGTATAAGAAATATGTTTGTGCGAAACTTTATAATAAGAACTAGTATATAGTTATACGTAATTAGTAAATATAAAAAGGAAAAACAACTATGGCAAGAAAGACACCATTGGAAAAAATTAGAAACATTGGTATTGCTGCTCACATTGATGCCGGCAAAACCACTACTACAGAGCGTATCCTGTTCTACACAGGTAAAACTCACAAAATTGGTGAAGTACACGATGGTGCTGCTGTAACTGACTTTATGGATCAAGAACGTGAACGTGGTATCACAATCCAATCAGCAGCAGTAACATCTACTTGGAAAGGTCACCAAATCAACATCATTGACACACCGGGCCACGTTGACTTTACAATCGAAGTTGAACGTTCATTGCGTGTATTAGACGGCGTTGTTGCTGTATTCTGCGCAGTTGGTGGTGTTCAATCTCAATCAGAAACAGTTTGGAGACAAGCTAACAGATATGAAGTTCCTCGTATGGTATTCGTTAACAAAATGGATAGAACAGGTGCTAACTTCTATCGTGTAGTTGACCAAATCAAAAACAGATTAGGTGCTAACGCTCACCCTATCAGATTACCAATCGGTGCTGAAGACCAATTCAAAGGGCTTATCGACTTATTCACTATGAAAGCTGAAATTTACACTAATGACTTAGGTACAGATATCAAGGAAGAAGATATTCCTGCTGATATGTTAGAAGAAGCTCAAAAATACAGAGATGCATTAGTTGAAGCTATCGCTGAAACAGATGACGATTTAATGATGAAATATTTAGAAGGTGAAGAACTTTCTATTGATGAATTAAAAGCTGGTTTAAGAAAAGCAGTTTGCGATAACAAAATCGTTCCTGTAACTTGTGGTACAGCATTCAAAAACAAAGGTGTTCAATTACTTCTTGACTCTATTGTTGAATTAATGCCATCTCCAGTTGATGTAAAAGCTATCGAAGGTGAACTTGAAGACGGTACAAAAGTTGAAAGACATTCTTCTGACGATGAACCATTCGCAGCTTTAGCATTCAAAGTTATGACTGACCCTTATGTTGGTCGTTTAACATTTATGAGAATATATTCAGGTAAACTTACTTCAGGTTCTTATGTTCTTAATGCAACTACTGGCAAAAAAGAACGTATCTCTCGTCTAGTACAAATGTACGCAGACCAAAGAATCGAAGAAGAAGAAGTTTACGCAGGTGATATCTGTGCAGCAGTTGGTTTGAAAGACACTACTACAGGTGATACTTTATGTGATGAAAAAGCTCCTATCATCTTAGAAAGAATGACTTTCCCTGAACCAGTTATCTCTGTTGCTATTGAACCAAAAACAAAAGCTGACCAAGATAAAATGGGTATCGCTCTTCAAAAACTTGCTGAAGAAGATCCATCATTCAGAGTTAAATCTGATACAGAAACTGGTCAAACAATCATTTCTGGTATGGGTGAACTTCACTTAGACATCATCGTTGACCGTATGTTAAGAGAATTCAAAGTTGAAGCTAACATTGGTAAACCACAAGTTGCTTACAGAGAAACTATCAGAGGAAATGCTGATCAAGATTCTAAATTCGTTCGTCAGTCTGGTGGTAAAGGTCAATATGGTCACGTTAAAATCAGAATTTCTCCAGCAGAAGAAAATGCAGGATTTGTATTTGAAAACAAAATCGTTGGTGGTGCTATTCCTAAAGAATACATCGAACCTGCAAGAAAAGGTATGGAAGAAGCTCTTGAAGGCGGTATCTTAGCAGGATTCCCAATGATTGACGTTAAGGTAACTTTATACGATGGTTCATACCACGAAGTTGACTCTTCTGAAATGGCGTTCAAAATTGCTGGTTCTATGGCTATCAAAGAAGGTACTAGAAAAGCTAAACCTTGTATTCTTGAACCTATGATGAAAGTTGAAATCGAAGTTCCTGAAGAAAATACAGGTGATATTATCGGTGATATTTCTTCTCGTCGTGGACGTGTTGAAGGTATGGAAATCATCGAAGGTACTGGAATCCAAAAAATTAGAGCTCTTGTTCCATTGGCTGAAATGTTCGGTTATGCAACTGATATCCGTTCAAAAACTCAAGGTCGTGGTACATTCTCTATGGAATTCCAATGCTACGAACAAGTTCCTGCTAACATCGAAAAAGAAATTATCGAAAAATCAGGAGTTGCTAAAGCGTAATAACATTATTGTTGTTATATATAGAAATAGTCGGTATAAATTTATACCGACTATTTTTTTATATGTAATAAATTTACTAATTTATTTAATCTACAGTATCTAAAAGAGGTAGTTCAAGAGCCTCTACTCGTTGGATTGCGTTGCCTGATATTCCTTGTATTGCTCCGTACATATCTGTTGTTGCTGACAATACATTTTGGATTTCTTTTTCTCTTTTCTTC
>CABQIM010000129.1 GCA_902464375.1 uncultured bacterium
TTTTTATTTACACAAAAATCAAATAGCTGAAATTTTCATTTTTTTGCAAAGCGAGGCAATTAAATAGTTTTGTTAATATAATTGGCAGATTTGTAATAAGGTATTATAATTATTACAACAAAGCATCGCAAAGTAAGTGGTAGAGCTATATAAATTTAATCTCCGAATACAACAAATGGTAAGTCGCGTTCTTTTGCGTATTCTTTTAAGAAATGTGTTTTATTATCTACATTATTTAAGAAATCAATAGGTTGGTTAACTTCGCCTTTCCAACTATAGGCAAAGACACCCATTACTTGTGGGTTAGATCCGTACATTTCATTGTACTCTCTATTGCCTTTTCTTACATTTGAATTTATTGTTGCAAATTTTTGTATGATTTTTTCTCTGATTTCTGCAGGTTCTATTTCTAACATAGATTTATTTTCATTTTCTTTTACGAATTGAACATATTCAGCATCGCTCATGCCGGTAGCTTCTTTTACCAAGTTTGAAATATACAATCTGTCAGATTCTCTTCTTCCACCAAAGATATAATGGTTTTTAAATTCTTGAATATTTTTACCGCAGCCTGAACCTGAATCTGTATTACCACCGCCATATACATATTTCGTAGGAATATCCAACAATACACCTTGAGATCTAAAGAATCTGTATTTGCTTTCAGGACGTTCTGCGTAGCTTACTGATAACAATGCATCAGAATCTACAAGTGAGAATGCATCAAATTTTGCTAATTGGTTTGAATAATCCAAACCATGAACAAAGAAGTGGATATTACCTGTTTCAACATCAGTTTCTGCGCCTTTATTATTAAGACCTTTGGCTTTTACACCTTTAGCTGATGTGCCTTTAGGGAAACCAATTGCTTCCCAGCTTTCGTCTGTCATTTCGTTGAATTTAATTACAACAACACCGTCTTTATCCTGATAAACACCTTTTAAATTAGTACTGCCATCAGTGTTGACTGTTGTAATAGCTTGTTTCATTCTGCTAGCTTGTGGGAATTTTGTAACAGGCAAAATCGGTTGAGATTTTTGCAATTCTTTTTGATATTCTTTTATTCTTGCAACATAAACATCTGCAGACTCTCCAAAGCTGCGAACATTACCGTTAAAATCAACTCTTGATTTGCCAACCTTTGTATCGTGGAAAGAATCATCAGCTTTTACAGCTCTTAAATCTGCATGAGTAAATATTTCTGCCATATCTACAAGATTATCTTGTTGCAAATCAAAAGCAACTGATTGCAAGCGTTTTGTTAATTCGCTTTCTGATTTAGAGTTGTTTACAAAATTTAACCATTCATGGTATTTGCAAATTTTATATAGTTTTGTTTCTTCTTCTGGAGTTAAATTGAATTTTTTAGAAATAAAGAATACATCAAAAGCTCCGTTTTCAGCATGATAACCATCAGGATGCCCTTCTAATTTAGTTATATCATGCATTAAAGATGCTAGTAGCATAACTTTTTTATCAGATTCATTTAGTTTTGCAAAATTAGGGTCTTGTGAAATTTTTTGCATAACTTTTAGAGAATGTTTCATTACATCATAATCATGAGCACCACGAGTGCCGTTATTACCGTGTTGTGCTTTACCAACCATTGTTCTGATTTCAGGTAAAACTTCAACAATTTCATTTAAGAATTGTTCTACTTGTGGATTTTCGCATTTGATTCGGTTATTTTTAGAAAATTTAACAACGTCATTTCTCAAGCTTTCTACAACGGCTTTTGTATTAACATCATTAATTTCAGCCAATTTGTGACCATTATTTAGGTTTATGGGATAACCATATAATGTGCAACCTGTTTTGTTTGTATCATTTTTAAGTAGCTCAAAGCCATAATAATCAAAAACTTTTTGTCTTTCTGTTTCCGGCAAATTCTTAGTTTTTTCAAGAACAGTATTGATAAAATCTTCTCTTGAGTATTCTTGAGAAATACTCAATTTAGCAAAATCTGAATCAGAAAGTTTTGCTAGTGATTTTGACAAATTTTGAGTTGCTGTGTTTGTGTGTGTAATTTGTTCGGCGCTTAACTTATTAGTTTCAATACCTAATGAACGAACAAGTGCTGGTAATAGTTCACAATATTCTTCTTGGTTTCTAGGAATAAGTGCTGCTTTTCCTTTTAATTTATCAGTAATTCCAAACAAATTCGAATTACAAGATACAAGGGTTTTTAATATAGAGCGTTTTTGAGAAAGTGGAATTTCGTTAATGTTTTGCTTACCAATTAAACCTGATAATTGACAGCCAATTACAATGTCATTCTCAGCCCAAGTTGCGAGTTCTTCTTTATTAATTTGTGCTAATAACTGTTGATATTGTTTTATACTTACATTGTTTTTATTTTTTATTAACATTGCAATATGTTTTTG
>CABQIM010000130.1 GCA_902464375.1 uncultured bacterium
ATGCAATTCTATCTTTTAATATGTCAACTTCTTCCAATTTAATATAATTACAAGTTTCAGATATAAATGTTAGAATATTGTAACTAATATCTGGATCACAATCAGCTTCGCAATAATTTATGACTTGACTCATTATATTTCTAAATATATCTAAATCGTTTGAATTTAGTTTGCTATTTCCTAGTCTATCTAACGTATTATTTAAAAGCTCATTATCTATATATTCGTCAGTATCTCTTTTGAGAATTGCGTTTTTACAATCCTGTAATTCTTTTTTTATATCAACCATATTTTTAATCGCACGAGTTGATTCCGGTAAATTAGCTTTCCATTCGTTATATCGTTGAAAATATTCACCACCCAGACGCTGTCTTACAGCTTGATATTCCTCAGTCTTAGGTAGATTTTTAATTTCTTGGGTAATTCTACTAAAATCTTCTCTATTTTTCGCTATTTTCAGTTCATCTATTAATCGTTGTTGCGTTTGAATAGGAGTTTCTTGTTTTTGTATAAGTTTCTTTTGTTCAGCAGTTGTTCTAGCTCTTAACTTTTCTATTTCGGGAGCTTCGTATTTAGTTTTTAATTTCCTTTTTTGCTGCATTCTTTGAATCATATTGATTTTGCCATCTTTAAATGCTTGTTCAATACCTTTCAATTCGCTTTGGAATTGGGGATTTGATTCTATATCAAGTCTTGTAGGTTTACCCAATAATACTATGTCCAAACCATTATCTTTTGCCAGTTGTTTAATTTCCGGTTTTACATCATCAATATTATCAACTCTTGCGTAAATTGCTCTTATTCCATCAATAAGACTTGAAACTTCGTTATTTGAACCTTGACCATACATGATTTTTGCTGATAATTCAACATTAGAAGTTTCTAATGCATCACGCAATTCATTTGCTTTTAAAACTTTATTTCCAATTTTTATATCATCAGTTATTTCATTGAAAAATTCTTTATTTTTTAATTCATTAAATAATGCAATATAATCTTTGTCAGTTAAGTTATATCCTTTATCTTTAAGATTTTTTAATAGGCTATTTTTCAAATATACATATTCTTCCTGTAATTTCCCTAATGACTGGTGTTGAACAAATGTTGAAAAATCCTTTTTATAACAAGAGACTTGTCCAAAACCGGCAGAAGTTACATTATTACTTCTGTTTATTGGAATAATACCATATTTTACAATACTATCATCAAGACCTGAAGTTCCATCTCCAAATAAACTAGAATTTTTATTAACTAAAGACAATGATAAATACGCATCATCGCTCTTTTTATTTGTAACATCTATTAAATATGAAAGAGATTTAATTTCTTCTCCTTCTGGCACCGCATGTACTAAAAAGATATCATTCTGATCGGCGACAGCATATCGAACCCCTGATTTTGAGTCTAATAGAAATTTAGAGGCAGGAATTTCACTTTGTAATACTATAGAACCATGATCTACAATATTTTTATTTACTTTTTCTAATATCTTATTTTTAGCTTCTGCTAGTTTAACTTTATCTTTTGTGTGTATTCCTGCAACTTGAAATGCTTGTTCTAAGTCGTCTACATCACGAAGGACCGCAGCTATATATTTGTCATCAACTTTACCCGCAAGAAAATCATTAACAACATCATCTCGTATAACTTTATTATTTTCATTTATATGTACATTGTCTTTGCCAAAAGCCTTTTGCGCACCTTTACCGGCAGCTTTCATACTGCCACCGATAACCGGCGCCATGATTGCACCGCCAATACCACCTTCTATTGCGCCATCAAGCATTGTTTCAGCGTCCCAATCAGAATCAAGTCCGGCTCTAAAACCGCCATCAACAGCTCCGCTCAAAGCTCCATCCGTAGCCATTTCAGTCACCATCACAACTATACGTTTTGCAAAATTTCCACCTGCGTACTCATAGCCGGCAGGGTTCGTAAGTGCCGTTTTTAATGTAGATTTCAAACCGCCTTTTGCAGTTTCTTCCATTACTTCTTTTCCGACTGTTTTAACCGCTTGAATTCCCCATCTTGTCGCAATTGTTTTACCGACAGCACCGCCTAAACCTGCAGTCACAGGAGCTAATGCACCTGAAAAACCACCAGTCGCCGCATCATGTTTCATATCATTCCAAGTGTATTTTTTATTAGTTCCAACGGTATCAAGAGCCTTAATACCAACCTTTATTGCAGCTCCGCTCGCAGTAGCTAAACCAAATCCAACCAACAAACTAGCCCCACCGGTAAACGGTGTAGCAGCAATTGCAGCTGTGTAAATTCCTACAGCTGCGATACCTGAAACCATATCGCCGACCATATCAGTCGCCATATCTTGACCTTCTTTGTAGCCGTTAATCTTTGTTTCAGCTTGAGAAAGTT
>CABQIM010000131.1 GCA_902464375.1 uncultured bacterium
GAGTTCGGGTTTATCATTTTCACGACTTGATAAGGTGTCTTATACTTATGTCCCTCTATGCTTTCCCCAAACATATCCATACTGTATAAATCATCATAGCGGTCTAATAATTTTTGAAACTTCAAATGCTGGATAAATTCTTTGATTGGGTAAAGGTCGGACGCTTCAATGCTTTTCCCGTTGATATAGTCTGTAATATATTCCCGTAACTTTTCTAACTCATATTCCAGCCATTCTTCCTCGCTGTCAAAGAAGTTATCATAGTGTCCATGTTTCAGTTCTGCATTTAGACGTTCTTCGGCTCTTAAAAACTGACAGACTTCCTTTTCAGATTGATTGACATACTTCCATTCTCCCGACAACAATTCATTGGGCGTAACGTCCAGCACTTCCATTATCTTTTCCAGCGTTTCATAGGCAGGATAGTTCAACCCTCTTTCAATCTTGGAAAGGCTCTGCATATTGATACCGATTTTGTCCGCAAGTTCCTGTTGTTTCATTCCCCTAAATTTTCTTATGGTCTGTATATTATTTCCTAAATGGCTTATTTTCATTGCATAACCCTCCATATCTCGTTATATCTTCGCTATTATAAGTCTATCATGCTTAATATGATTTGTAAAGGCAAAAAAAGATATTGACAAATAAGCATATAAGAATTACTATGTTCTTGTAATCGAATAAGCACAATAGAATGAAATATAAAAACATTCAAAAAGAAATACCTATCTGATTAAATCCGTAGATATGAATATCGGTTGAAATGGAACTTGTTAGAAAAGGCAAAACAGAACTTGCTGACAAAGTATTTCTGACACGGTGGCGGAAGCCTCTCAGGCTTACCGCCATGACACCTTGTGTCAAGGGGAAGAAATGCTTTGTCGGCTGGCGAGCCTGCGAGCCTTGTCTGTGCCCCCGTTATCTAACAGGGGGGCACTATTTCACAAAAGACAAGTCAAAAACCATACAACCCCAAAGCTGTAAGGAGTAATGAGGAGTTTTAAGAAGATAGTAATTTCACATTCTTTTGAATAGTGGTTTACAGGTATTTCAAGGCTATTGTGGGATTGGAGGAATACAATGAACAATTTAGAATTTGCACTTGAAATGAAGAACAAACGTCTTGCCAGCGGTCTTTCACAAGGAGAACTTGCAAGTCTTACCCATGTATCAAGATATAGTATCAACCGCTTTGAGAACGGAAAAGCCAACGCCAGCAAGGAAACACAAAATATTATCCTGCGTTGTCTGAATTACTATATCTGCGATAAGCCTTTTTATCTGCTCGTTGATTATCTGTCTGTCCGTTTTCCAACGACTGACGCATTGGAAATTATCCGAAAGGTGCTTGGCATGAAAGCAGATTATTTTATCCATTATGACTATGGATATTATGGCTATAAAGAGCATTACGCCTACGGAGAAATCAAGGTTATGGCTTCTGATGATGAACACATGGGCGTATTTTTGGAATTAAAAGGGGCAGGCTCACGCAATATGGAATATGTTTTACAGGCACAGAACAGGGATTGGTATTCATTCTTGAACCGCTGTCTTGACTGTGGCGGTGTTATCCGACGTTTTGACTTGGCAATCAACGATATGTGCGGTCTGCTGGATATTCCCGTTTTATCTGAAAAATACAAAAATGGCGGTGCGGATTGTCGCTGTAAAAACTATGAAAATGTGCAAGGCGGTAAACTAAGCGGAAAAAACCGCAATTTAGCAAGCACCCTTTATATCGGCTCAAAAGCAAGCACAAAATATTTCTGCCTGTATGAAAAACAAAAGGAACAGGCAACTAAAAAGAAACATACGGATATTATCAACCGTTTTGAAATTCGTCTGCGTGACAAAAAGGCAGTACAGGCAGTTGAGGAACTGTTATTGACGTATAACCCTCATGGGCTGGTGTTTTACCTTATTACTGATTTTGTGCAATTTCCCGACTATCCGCTGTGGGAGATATTCATTTCCCATGATAGTTTACCTTTTGAAATGAACCCCGTACCTGTCAATATGGAACGCACTCTGCAATGGCTGGAAAGACAGGTCATGCCGTCAATCGTGATGATAGAGGAAATCGACAGGCTGACAGGCTCAAACTACATGAAAATGATTGATGAATGTACCCACCTTTCTGAAAAACAGGAAATGCTTGTGGAACAAATGTGTACGGACATAGCAGACGTAATTGAAAGTGAGGGGGTGTTTTATGAGTAATGCACAGGATATTCCCGTATGGGAAAAATACACCCTTACCATTGAAGAAGCGTCAAAGTATTTCCGTATCGGAGAAAACAAGTTAAGACGATTGGCAGAGGAAAACAAGGACG
>CABQIM010000132.1 GCA_902464375.1 uncultured bacterium
GTTTTATTAGCTTCTGTATCTACCCAGTTTGTGTAATCTTTTTTAAATTGATTAGTAAAATTGTTTATTAATGTTTGTGTATTCAAGTAACTTTCTGAATGGTGACCTTTGCCAATAAGAAGCCCAGCTGCAATTCCGACAGCTGCCCCAATGGCGATACCAACAGGACCTCCAAATGAACCAGCAGCCCCAGTTGCTTTTGCGACTGCAACAGCGTTTGCAGCATGCATAACACCAACTGCTGCGCCTTCAGTACCTAAAGCTGCTGCTGTACCATAACTTGTACCATTAGAACTTATTCCATATACTGCAGAACTTACTGCCTGTTTCTTTGCACTACTAAAGAATTTATTGAATGAAGCTTCATCAAATGTGACTCCTTTTTTAGCACACATAGCTTTTGCTTTTGTCATCATTTGAGTTTTTAATTGATCAATCATTTGTTCTGCTTGTTTTGTATAATAGTCTGCACCTCGTTTTCTTGTTTTTACAGTTTCGCCACTAAAGTATAATTCACGAGCATTAGTTAATGTTCCGCTATCGTCTTCCATATTAATAGCTGACAAATCTAAGTCACCTAAGTACATTTCGCCATTTTTATTAGCTTGTACTCTCGCATCTACTGTTGATTTAATATTTGCTTGGAACAATTCATCAAACTTATTAACCATGTCTTTGATATTAATGTATGCTTTACCTTTTTTAGATAAACCACGAGCGCCTCTGCCTGTAATCATTCCATCAGTATTCAAAGCGTCTTCTATTGATTGAGTCCATACGTTATCGAATTCTGTTTTGATGTCCTCAAACTTCATACCTTTTGATTCTAACATTGTTGTAATTTGTTGGATGTATTGGTTCTTCAAAGCATCCTGATTCAAAAGTTCTCTAGCTTTATCCTTCGCTTTATCAACTGAACCAGACCAACCTTTACCTCTTTCGTAAATAGTTCCGTTGCCGTTTACATCGGTATATCCTTCAATTACGTTAAAGTCAATTTTTGCATTATCAATCTTATAATTTTCACCGGTTAAATCTGCAGTGGTCATATTTGCATTGATGATAGATTGTTTTTTAGTTGTTTTACTCAAGCCATCAATTGCAGCTTCTACAGCTGATTTTAATTCTTCACCGTCTGTGAATTTTGCAAGAGCGGTTTTGATTGCTGCCGTAGTTTTGACATTAGTATTCCCTAGTTTAATAGTAACTCCTGCTTCAACCGCTGCTGTCAAAAATTCAGTAGCATATTCTTTCAAACGTTTTAATTCTGAACTATCAATTGTATTACCAAATGTTGCGGCATTTGCTTTAAAAGTCAAGCCAGCAGCTTTCAATTTGTCGGCATCAGACTGATTCATAAAGGTTTCAAGGTGAGCTTTCAAATCAACTTCCAAGTTATTACCTTTATAAGATTTTACAAATTTTGTAGCTTCTGTATCGAGTGCTTTACCAATTGCTTTGGCTGCAGCATCAGGAATATCATTAGCTCCTTCTTTACCTCTTGTTGAATCACTGCCGCCAACAATTTCATTATACATATCTTCTATCACTCTTGATTTGATTGTATCAGGAGAGCCGGAAGTGATATTATTTTTCAATGTTTCGTACTGCTGTGGCAAAATTTCTTTAAAAGCTTCTGCCATATTTGCAGCATCACCTTTATAATTAGCGGAGAATGTTTCGATATAATCTTTTAATGCGGAAGTAATAGAAGTTAGACCGGATGCGTTACCGGCAAAATCTTGAGCAATTTGTCCTGCCATAGCGTTAACAGCATCCTGCATTGCAATTTTTTGTTCCCAAGTTGCAAATTCATCCTCTGATAAAACATTATCTTTGTTTTTATCATTTGTTGACAAATCGACTTTATCCAAGTCCATTTCTTTCAAGACTTTGTCATACTCTTCTTTTGTAACTTTGCCATCACTGTTTACATCAAAATCCTTGAATGTTAGCCTTTGACCTGATGCTGTTGTTAAACTTCCAAAATTGTTGATACCGTTAAATCCGCTCATTTCCTTACTCCTATTATGTTTTAGTTTCACATTTAACATCACATTTTATACAAAATGTTATGAGCTCAATAAACATGCATGTTTCAGCCCTATTT
>CABQIM010000133.1 GCA_902464375.1 uncultured bacterium
TTGCATAATCTTTAGCCTGCCATGTTGTAATCAAGAACGGCCAATCTGAACTTTGTAATAACAAGTTTTCTCTAGCCAACTGGTTCAATGCTCTTAGCATAAGTTTGTCTTCCGGTAATTCTGAGTGAGCATCAACAATTGCATTGATACGTTTTTCACAAGAATGAATAATTGGCCACATCCATTCTGTTAAGTGGTTCATCCATACATAGAAGTGACCACCTTGTCCCCAAGAACTTTCAGGGATTTGAATTGCTTCTTTTGGTGGATATTTTGTTACGTATTCACCGGCAGTAAGTATTTCAACTTCCGGTAAATAGTCGTGGAATTTCTTAATAACTTGTTTAATAAATTCAACACCTTCGAACCACCAGTGACCGAATAATTCTGTATCAAATGAAACCATTACCAAACCTTCTTTGCCGTTGTGAGCAAGTTTGTAATCATTTAACAAGTGATAAATCAAAGTTGTATAATGGTCAGAATTTTCATTAATCTTGTTCATTGCTAGAACCGGATCATATAACATTTTGTCACCTAAATCTGTAGTAGGTGATGTAATTCTCCAATAATGCATACCTGATTTGTCATCTTTTTTATGGAATTCTCTAAAACATCCATCACCAGGGTATCCGTCAGCAGCAGACCAAACTTGGTATCCTGCTCTATCATTACGTCCCATTACTGCAACTTGTGCATCAGGTAACCAATAAGCAGAGTATGTATCATAACCTGTAGCAGGTCTTTCCGGTAGAGGAATATATTCAATATTTCCATACATACCAATTACACGTCTGTTACCGATAGAGTTACCACCCTCAATTACGTGTGATTCAGTAAAGAAGTAATGGATATCATTATTTTGAAGAGTTACTTCAATAGCCGGTCTCCAATGTTTTTTGCCATCTTTTCCTACATATTCGTAACCTTGACGGTAAGCACATTCCGGTAACCAAGCGCCCATTGCTTTTTTACCAAACAATCTCTTTGTTGTATCTTGACCAATTTTGAATTGAGCGTTCAAGTTGCTATCAGTAGCAAGAAGTGGTGAAAATCCGTGTGTTGCACCAGATGTTGTAATTTCAATACAACCTAAATCTTGATATTTCTTGAAATATTTAATCAAGTTCTTTTCATATTTATTCACAAAATCATCTCTCAATTTGTTCCACAAATCGAAATAATATTTTGCTAGATATTTTAAATGTTGAGAGTGCGCAACTTTCGGATCAGGATATCTGTCCAAATCTTTAGAAACAGCAGCAATTCGAGAATCTATGTATTCAACAAATCCATTCTGTAAATGCTCATCATTTAACTGCTCGGCAAGAATTGGTGTAATACCTACTGTTAACTTAGCTTTTATACCTTCTTCATATAATTCTGCTATAGCATTAAGTAGAGGTACATAAGTTTCTGCCATACATTCGTAAAGGTTTTCTTCACCGAATGGCCACATACCTGCTTTTCTATAATATGGCAGGTGACTGTGCAACATAAATACGAATTGTCCTACTGACATTTTTGCCTCCGTTCATTATCTCGTGTTTGAATATATATTTTTACATTATTATTTATAACATAATCTTACAAAAAAATTAACTCTTTAGTATTAATTCAGCAGAATAATGTTACAATTGTTTACTATCTTTTAGCTATCTTTGAAAGTCTGAAACCCTGAAAGCTACTTATATATGGATTATATAAAGATTAATCTTTTTTCTATCTTTGTAACATTATCCGATAGAAAACATATAATTATCATTTTTAGAACAAGTTGCACAAAAATCCGTTTCTGCAGTTATACTTTTTGCAAAATCTTTAAAAGAGCTTCCTGCCCTACCTCTATAATCATTTGCAAGAAACGGACAAGCGTAAACACCATTCTCACAAAGAATTCTGCCATGCATGCAATCCGTTTTTCTAGAAGTTTTAGAAAAATTTTCATCATCAAAATCCGGATAAGAAACAGAAATTTGAATATCAGTATTTGTGATTTCATTATCTTTAAATATTTGGATAAAATTGTCTAAAATTTCTTGTTTATTTAATTTGTAATAATTTTGAATAGAAAGAACAGAATTAAA
>CABQIM010000134.1 GCA_902464375.1 uncultured bacterium
AAAACTAAATAAGGATATACACCATTTACACCAATTTTTACACCAAACCTCATTTTTACCTTCACGAAACAAGTGGGAATGGTGTAGAGAGGTTGAATAAAAGCCCATTTATAGGCGATAAAACTTACAAAATGGAATTAAGTCGTGAGTGGACGATTTCGTCCCGACAATGAAGAGCTTGGATTCCGACAAAAAGCCGTCGGGTATTCCGAAAACCAAGGACGCTGTTGTTGAAGAAAAGATTGACTTCTCAAAGGTAAAAGTTGAGCCTTTGTTTGAAGAATATGTTGATTTTGAAACATTCTCAAAGTCAGATTTCCGTGCAGTAAAGGTTAAGGCTTGCGAGGCGGTTAAGAAGTCGAAGAAGCTTTTACAGTTCACTCTTGATGACGGCACAGGCACAGACCGTACAATTTTAAGCGGTATTCACGCTTATTATGAGCCTGAAGAGCTGGTTGGAAAGACTCTTATCGCTATCACAAATCTTCCGCCGAGAGCAATGATGGGTATTGACTCCTGCGGTATGCTCCTCAGTGCAGTTCACGAAGAAGAAGGCGAAGAAAAGCTTCACCTCCTCATGGTAGATAACCATATCCCCGCAGGTGCAAAGCTTTACTAATTGCAAATAATTAAAATCAATGGGCAGTCCGTTTTGGATTGCCCATTTTTAAAACAAACAGAAATACAAATCGGAATTTTCTTGACAAAGGAGAACAAAATTGTGAAACGAGAACAAGTTATGACTAATCCTAAAGATTTAGTACGTATTGAACTGGAAAAGCAGGGATATGATATAGAAAACATTAAGATACCTAGAAGAGTATATTTGCTGGCAGATGAAATATATGATGCTATGTTAATAGGAGAATACGGGGAATACCAGTTTTCTCTAGGCGGTGATTTGTATACTTTTAAGAATAACCCACAAATAGGATTTGTCAAAGGAGAAATGTGTTCGCCCGGAATTGCTACACAAATTGAAGACTTAGTTGCCGGTGGGGTTAAGGAATTTGTCCACATTGGTTTAGCAGGTGGAATAAATGATAATTTAGAAATTGGCGATGTTGTAGTTACGGAAGGCGCATTTAATGATACAGCAGTTGCAAGATTATACGGATTCGATGTAGATTTTCTTGAAACATCAGAACAATTAACGACTGAATTGTATAAACTGATGAACGATAAAGGCATTCGTATTCATAGAGGAAAACATTGGACTACTGATGCTGGGTATCATGAGACGTGGGAGCAAATCCAAGATTATAGCTTAAAGGGAGCATTATGTGTTGAAATGGAATGCGTTGGAATGTTAACGATAGCAAAGTACAGAGAATGTTTGGCATCAGCAATATATGTTATAACAGATGTGCTTGATGAAAATGGTTGGCATCTTGGATGGAATGGTAATGTTATTGATTTGTCAATTGAAAAGATAGTTAAGATTATTACTGAAAATCTGTAATATAGTTTAGTTGAAAATTTAACTTTGTCAACTTGCCCTTTGAGAGAGGAAAATTCCTTTTCTCAAAGGGCTTTTTATTTATAACAACGGATTGGCATTTTACGGTTATTGCCTATATAATAAATAAAAATTTTTCTTAAGCCAAATTTTATAAATGCCGCAAATCTGTAGGGGCGTTCATTGGATGCCCGCCGGTAATGCAGAAATTATATAATTATATGCAAAAACATACTTTATAAATGTCGCAAAATAGCTGTTATACTGTAGCGGCGAACCGTGTTCGCCATTTGTTTTGTGTGCAAACACAAAACAATCGGTAGTAGCTGATATTTTCGTTAAACAGCAAATAGTAATTTACCGTCTGAAATAATGTCATATTTAAAACGCACTATGATTTCAAAACAAAATTGCGTTTGTTCTATGTCCGCTTAAGGTGAGCAAACTGCGATAAATCCACTGTTTATCAGGCTTTTGGAGAACTTTACTAACAACCTATGATATGCTATAATAGCCATAGATTATTTCAAATTCAAATCGGAATTTGAGAAGGTAAGTGAATGGGATACCATGGAGGAATATGATAATGTCGAAAGATGAGTATTTGATAACCGATACG
>CABQIM010000135.1 GCA_902464375.1 uncultured bacterium
AATTTGACTGTATCATTTTGTTCATCAAATTTATTATTCATAAGGTGTCTATTTTGATCCTAAGAAGAAATGAATTTTAGGTCTTGTATATTCATCAAACTGATCTTCTGTCTCTGTATCAAATGAACAAGACAAACTGATAGGCGCATCCTGATCATAGAAACGGAAACTCTTATAAAATGTCCCATTTAGAAATTCATCTTTAAATTGTTGTGGAATAGCCTGATAAGATAAAATCTCAGGATTAGATACGGATACATTTAAATTCTCAAAAGACTTTTGTAATGTCGCAAAATCTTTTTCTGTCTGCATTAAATTCTCTTCTAAACTCTTATTAATATCCACACCTTCTACATATGAGATATTGGTGATAGTACCACTATTATTGACTTGAACATGAACATAACAATCAGTAGCACCTGAATCTCTTAAATATCCCATAACAGTATAACTTGATCTACTACGTGATTCATTTGGATTGTCTGCATGTACTCTTACACATACAGGTTCTAATGCCTTTTTTACTATTTCTACTTGTTTTGCAGAAGCTGCAATTCTTTGATCCATTGCCTGCTTTCCTTTTATATATTGAGGTATATAAGTACCGACTACAATAAGTATTGGGATAACTGCAAAGGCAATGAGTTGTTTTTTTATATCAGGAATAGGGATTCTATAAGCATGTGCCATGTTCTCGGCATTACTTCCTGCTTCAGATAACATATCTATAGATGTAGAGACTGTACTTACTGCACCAGCCACCTGCATAGCACTTCCTATATTCTTTGCAGTATCATTATCACTTTCTTTAAGGAATCGACCAACAGCTTGTGACGCCAAAGCAGCAGATACCTCTTTAGAATAATCTGTTTCTGACTGTTTCACATTTAATCTACCTATAAGAGATTTCCATTTCTTACCGTTCATTCCAAACTTAGGGGCAAGTGCACAGAAACAGAATATAATAACATATATAATGACAAATCCTAATGCAGTAAACATCCCTGTAGGCTGAAAACCTTTGTTTTGGAATACTAAATCATCTATCATCTCTAATGGTACTATTAATGCACATTGTACAAATGAAAAGATGAGTGCAACCACTGCAATCTTTGGATATATACAATATCTTTGAATCATTTTTTTCTCTTTATTGTTAATCATGGATATCACCTCTGTTTCTAGTATAACTTATTTTTGAATGAAAAAAGAGCGATATTTTGCTCTTACTATATTTGTTTCTTAACTAAAAGGAAATTACGAATATTTTGATGTTTAATACCATACTCAAGTTTGATTGTATCATGGTTCATCCTTGACCCGTTAGAGGGCAACGCATTTAATCCGAACAGCTCATTTAAAATAATATTATTCCTTTATAATTCTACAAACTTGAATTTTGTCTGATTACCAATTATCTTTTGTAATTTATAGCTGCATCAAAAAGAATACCAATACACTCAAGAGTATCGTTACTATTCCCATTATGATAAACATCATGGAAGTAAAACTTTTTGAAATTGGTCTATCAACATAGCACTTTTTAGGATTGTTTGGATTATAATAAACTGTCATCTTACTGTTGATAGGCCACAACTGCTCTGCAAGTTGACGCAAATTTGCAATGGATCCAGTTTTTACATGTAGCCAGCCTTTTTCATCTTCATAGACTTCTGATTTCACCGGTACGGGTACTCCAGATATTTGCGTTGTTTTAATTCCACGAAATTTTTTCTTTGTTTTATAACAAGTTCCATTCACAAAGTACTCCACGATTGGATACACCCTTCCATTTCCCGGAAACCCATATTGTTTAACAATACCGTCTGTCTGCTTTGTACACAATTGATTCTGTCTTTTTACAATGATATTGAAAGTAACTCCTAGTAAAACCAATATTACACCAAGACCTCCAACTGTCATCAATTCTAACCATGCAATTTGTATTTCTGTCATAGTTTCATCACCTCAAATTCCAGTTTTCTTGATTCTGCAAACATGAATTTGTAATTACATTCCATACATATTGGCATTCTTTACAATCACTCTATCTCC
>CABQIM010000136.1 GCA_902464375.1 uncultured bacterium
TAGAATTCCTCTAATTAATGCAATTCCTTATTTTATAAATATGCCGCTGCCATTTTTGTTCGGCTTATCAATCTTGCAAGGTTTGACAACAGCAGTTATTTTATATCTTGCAATAACTGCATTTTGCGGAATTTATAGCTACATTCCTTGGGTATCAGATATTATAAATACAAATACCGGTAGAAAGTAAACTATAACACCATTGCAAGAATCATAAGTATCATTGCACCAATTTCCATTGCGGTGGACATTCTTTGACTGAATTTATTTGAATCATATTTTGATGCAGATTTTTTGGCTTTATTTACACTATTTAAACGCTTAATTCTTGTCGCAGAGTCTTCGTTTGAGAATTCTGTACCAAATGTTTCGAATTCCATTTGGGATAATTCGTCATTCAAGTTTGGATTATAAGTTTGTGCAGGACTTGCTGCTCCTGTGAATGTGTCACCATAATTAGCGTAAGGTCTTGTATAATTCTTCTGTCCGAAAGGCATTCCAAAACGACTGAATCTGGTTCCGCCCAAATCATTGGAGCTTAAATCACTTGGACGATTATCTCTATATTCGTTATCAAATTTAGAAGAGTCTGCAAGTGTTTCCGGCATGACTTCAGCTTTTATTCTATCCATACGAGTAGAATAATCATCAACATCATACACTTTGCCAAAGAGTTTCTTTTCGATAGTTACAATACGAGTATGAAAATCTCTGTCTTTGTGTGTTTCATTAAACAGTTTTTTCTCAATTTCGTCCACTATCGGGTAGTTTACAGTACTATCCGCTGCAACTTTATCTTTTTCTGCAAAACTATCTTCCGTCGGTTCTATTTCTAATCCGATAACATCAGCAGAAATATCTCCTGAGAGGCGCTTAATACGCCTATTAACATCACCTGTAGAAGCTTTACCATAAATTGTCTTCTCTAAACGAGAAACACGATTCTGCGTGGAGTCATTTTTATAATCAAAGCCATAGATTTCATTTTCAATTTTTGAAATTGTACTGACTTGCGTTGAAGCCGCAAATGTAGATGGGACTCCGAGTGCAAGATACATTAGTATTAATAAAGTTGCAAGAAATTTTTTCATAATGGCACCACCTTGTGATACCACTATAATGGGTGAAAATAATCTTCTCTATTGAACCATCTAGTACATTATCAATAATAGAAAACAGTCTAATTTTAGTAATTCGTTGGAATAATTCAGATATAAAAATTGCCAGAATTCGTTAATCTATGTAGGGTATTCAACTTTACTTTAATTTCTTAAGAGTGTATTATTAAATTATGTTACCAAAAGATTATAGACTAAAAAAAAGAAGCGCATTTAAAGCTACATATAAGACCGGAAATACACTTTATTCCGGTGGAATTACAGCTTTTTGCGGAAGAAAAAAAGATAATGATTACCCGACAAAAATTGGTTTTGTTGTAAGCAAAAAGATTCATAAAAGAGCGGTTAAAAGAAATCGAATAAAAAGATTAATGCGTGAAAGCTATAGACTCGCAATTAAAAATCGCACTCTGTCGAAGCAGTACATGTCCGTAATTTTTGTAGCATCGTCTAAACTTTTGGGAAAAGACTTTAAGTATATTGATACACATATTAACAAATTGGCTGATAAATTATGATAGACGGTATTATTACACCTGCATTGCGTGATATAGACTACTTGGCTCCGTCAGCTCCGTATCCGGTAACTCCATCCGGGCTCACAGTTCATCAAAAATCTATTTATCGCTATTCAATACCGACTGACGAACAACCTACACTAACGATATTAAACTGTATTCCGGATTATAATGGCAATTTCATTAAACCCGGACATTATGAACTAGCTCTATCAAATGACAAAGAATTTATGTATTTAATAGAATCTAAAGATTTAATAGCAGTTATTCCTGTATTTAAGATTGCTGAAAATGAGCAAGAATTACGCAGATATTATGAAAAAAGTAAAAATTTAGACAAAAACGACAAAAAAATAATTGCA
>CABQIM010000137.1 GCA_902464375.1 uncultured bacterium
CCTCTGATAATTCAAGTACTTTTATTGGTTTCATAATTCTATTTTTTCTATAAAATTACGCTAAGATCTGCCGAATAGCTTAAAATGAGTGATTTATGAGAGTTTTACCTCAATGGAGGTAATGATTTAGCAATAGTTCAAACTTCCATATTATACATAAGTTTGCTTGTCAAACAACTCTTTTCTTTTTCGTTGGCAAAGTTATAAAAAAAAAAATGAAAGCACCATTTTCCCATTCGTTTTTTAGGATTGTTTATAAAATTGTAGCAAAACAAACGGATATATAGAATAAAAGAGTGGAAAACAAACATGCGAACTTTAATTTAGCAGTTTGTTTCCGCTCTTCTTTGCTATTTGTTGTTTATTGGAGTTAGAATAGCATACTAACGTTCATGCCAAGCGTCTTATTAGTATAGAATGGCATTCCTAAAGCTTGGAAAGGCGTGTGACGGCATTTTGATTTTGTGAATATCTTAGGGTATAGCCAATAAGCAAATTTTGTGCTAATTATTCCAATGCAAGCTCCTGCTACAACATCATTGAGATAATGTCGGTCGTTATATATTCGCAGATAACCAGTTGCAGTTGCAATCAGATACCCCGAATATCCAATCCAAGGTGAGACTTCTTTGTATTCTTGGTATAGAAATTCAGCACACATAAATGCTGTTGCTGTATGTCCTGACGGGAAAGAATTACGAGCATTGGTGTCTGGTCGCTTTTCTTTGAATGTATATTTCATACCGTTCACTAAAATTCCCATAGTTGCATACGACATGGCAAGGATGCCAGTCCTATCCCAAAACTTATGCTTCCCATTTACTCCAAACAAGTTAAGACCATAAACAGCCAGCATAGGAGTATATTGTAGGTAGTTGTCAATCTTTACCTTATGTTCCCCCTTAGCTGACAGTTTGTCTTGGATGTCCTCTCGCTGTTTGGTAAGCCATCCGTTATGAACGCAAATGGCAGATGTTCCAGTGAGAACAGTTGGAATAACTAAAGTCTTCAATTTTAGATGATGTGTATTGTCTGAGACAACAGAATCGGGCAATATCGTATGATACAAACTATCTTGTGCATGTACGGATACGACACCACCAAAGAGGAAGAGTATAGATACGGCTCTCCCATCCAAAGAATGAAGTTTTTTCATTTTGATGCGCTAATTGGGCGAAAACTATCTTAGCGGTGGAATCGTGGGATTTCTTATATGGGCTATAGAAAAGATAAATGGCGTGAACGACACCTATCTAATCCAAAGGCCCTGAGAAAGCCCACATATACCGATAAGCTCCGTCCACGCCAAGGCGCAGACGTTTACTGAACTTATTCTTTCGGCATATGTTTCTTGAAATTTCTCAGGTTTCATGGATTAACCGAATAAATAGCAAACGCGATTTCTCTTATTATGTTTATTTTATTTCTTTTTTATGCTTTTGATATTTTTGTTTGATTATATCTATCTGTCGGAATGATTAGGTGCATAGCCTCTCACACCGATGTGAAATACTAACCTTTTAAAGAGACATTAGTTGGAGTAAAAACTTCTTTCTTAGTCTCCTTTGCTTGGACTTTCACATTATTTAATGTGCAAAGATATGAATTATTTCTTAAGTTTTAGGAACATTTTGATTTTTTTCTTTTATAATCATACATTTTTAACATCATAATGTCTATTAGTTCCATATATGCAACTATACTTTTCTTTAGTTCCATCTTTTGTTTTTCTCATTATTGAATGCTACCGTAGAATTTGTTTCCTTGTAATTCTCCTATTTTTCATTCACGCTTGTAGTCGATATGGTGTTTATAGTTGGTACACTCATTTTCTGCGACCGTTGGGAGCAAAAATTCTCCGCCCTCATGGTGGAGCGAGGAGTT
>CABQIM010000138.1 GCA_902464375.1 uncultured bacterium
GTATTATGAGTTTTTGTAATTTTCAAGCATTGTAAAAATTTCAAAAACAGGTTTTCTTAATTCTTTTACATCAATTTCTTCATCCAATTCTAATGTTATAGTTGGAATGTTTCTTTCTATTCCAGCCCAAGTCCCAAAACTTCCCGGAGTTGGGTATCCTATAGAAGCTTCAACCGGATATTTTATAATATCGGATATGCGTTTTGCAATATCCAAAGCATTTCCATCGTAATTAACGACTTTATATGGTGCATGCAATGTTAGAATTAACTCTGGTTTAAATTCTTCTATCACACTAATCAAAAACTGTGTTTCAATTTCACTGGCTGGCTCATTTCCGCCAAAGAAATTATTCTTTTCTGTAAGTTCCCAATTCTTGGTCGGAAAATTTCTATTTAAGTCTACTCCATTTGCATTTACACGAGTTTGGGCATTAACTCCATCCGGATTTAAACAGGGAATTAATAGCAACTTTGTATCAGCATTATCTTTGAGATACTCATTAATTAGATATTTGCCTTGCGGCTCGTCACCATGCATACAACCAATTACAAGGACATTATTATGTTTTACATTTTTTATTAAATCAATAGAATTGCCGTTTATTGTTGTTACCATTACATAAAATCCTATGGTTTAATGATTGATAAAACATAATCGTCTGTAAAGTATTTGTTTGCACAGCTTAGAATATCATCAGGTGTAACTTTGTGGAGCATTTCTACTACAGTTTTCTGATATTCAAAAGGTTTACCCATAACAGAATAATAAGCCATCATGTTTGCTTGCTGTGAATTTGTTTCTGTTACAAATTGTTGTTTGCCGATTAAATTATTTACAGCATTTTTTAGCTCTGTTTCACTAACCGGAATTGTCTTGATTTTTTCAATTTCTTCTTTAAAACCGGCAATAGATGTTTTTATGTTAGAAGGTTCTGTTCCTATGTATATACTGAACACAGCTGATTTCTTGTGAGTTTCATAAGATGTTCTAACTGTATATGCTAACCCTTTCTTTTCTCTAAGTTCTAAGAATAATCTTGAAGAAAGTCCGCTTGCACCTAAAATAACATTCATTAACATAAGAACCGGATATTCCGGAGAACCAATTGTTGGCACAATCCAACCTTGAATAATCTGAGCTTGATTAGCATCCTTTTTGATTATTTCGCCATATTCTTGTTTAATAGGATTTGGAGAAACAATGTGTGATTCAGTTTCAATTGAAGCAGGAATGTCACTTAGATATTTTTCTAATAAAGTATCGTCAACATCTCCAACTAAAGCTAAAGTCTTTGTGCTGTTATTTAAAATATTAAAGTATGATTGTTTTACCTCATCACCATTAAGCTTATCAAGTGTTTCGAGCACTTTAGTGTAGCTGTTTCCATAGTAGTGATTTTTGTAGATTGTTCTTGTAAACAAATCAGAAACTTTAACCTTCGCAGAGTCTAGTTCTGCAGTAAGTTCACCTTTTAGTTTTACTCTTTCTTTTTCAAATTCATCAAAAGTAGAATTTAGGATAACTTCCCTTAGAATTTCTAACGCTTTTTCGAAGTCTTCATTTAGACACACAAATCTGAAACGTAGATAATCAAGTTTCATTTCAGTTGAAAAATCAATAGCATTTTCATCTAAGATAGTTGAAAGTTCTTCTGAAGAATATTTTTTTGTTCCTTTTAACAATAATCTATTCATAAGCGAATATTCGCCTGAAAATTTTTCAGGTTCAGATATTGATAAATTTAGTGTCAATGCCACACGTGGCGTGTTTTTGTTCTGTTTTACACAGACTTTAATATTATTATTTAAAATTAGTTCTCTCATATTTTT
>CABQIM010000139.1 GCA_902464375.1 uncultured bacterium
AAAAGGGGGGAATGATTTATCATTCCGCCCTTTTTTATTTATAAAAAAATAACTAAGCTTCAGCAGAAGCTGCTTTTTCAGCATCAAAACATTCTTTACACAACACATCTCTGCCTTGAGTAGGATTGAAAGGTACCTGAGTTTGTTTTCCACATTTTGCACAAACTGCATCGAACATTCTCTTTTTGCCTCTGTGTTGTTGTTTTTTTAGTTTTCTGCAATTAGCGCATCTTTTTGGCTTATTTGTTAAACCTTTTTCTGCATAAAATTCTTGTTCTCCTGCGGTAAATACGAATTCGCTACCACAATCTTCACAAATAAGCGTTTCATCTTGGTACATGACTGATTCTCCTAAATAATTATAACCGTAACGCTAAAATAACGTCATGCCTTATTCTATACTTTTTTTTTACTTCCGTCAAGCCTTACTTTTTCTTTACTAAAAAGAAAAAGTAAGCAAAAAGAAAAGACCATTGTGTCGGCTGCTTGGTAGAAACTACAAAATTACATAACAACTACCGGCTCCGCCTCATTGGTGAAACGACAAGAAAACATCAGCCATCGCCCCTTGCGGGAGAGGGAGCAGTCGTTGGTGAAGCTGTGCTGAACCTTACGAATGCAGGTGAGGGGTGATTCTAAAAATATTAAAAATGTGCATCAAATGCACTTTCAACTTCTGAAATCATTAAACTTATTTTCCGGTAGAACCAAAACCGCCAGCACCGCGTTCCGTTTCTGACAATTCAGTTACAACTTCAATCTTAGCTTGTTCATAACGTGCAATTACCATCTGGGCAATTCTTTCATCCGGTTTTATTGTGTACGGCTCATTAGAAAGATTTACGATAGGAATGCAAACTTCACCACGATAATCTTCATCAATTGTACCAATGCAATTGATAAGACTGATACCATGTTTGATTGATAAACCTGAACGAGGACGAACTTGTGCTTCGTATCCGTGCTCTAATTCGATTTTTAAACCGGTCGGAATTAATCTTCTCTCCAGCGGTTGTAATGTGATTTCTTCATCAATTGCTGCACACAAATCCATGCCGGCAGCACCTTCTGTCTTATATTCAGGCACAAAACGATTGTGTGGCATTCTAAAAATCTTTAAAATCATACATTCTCCCCAAAGGTTCTCTTACTATAATAATTCATAAAATAAAGAGTTAGGCTGTAATAATAGTCTTACCGTCAATAACTTGTTTAGGGAAAATTGTAAGCGTTTCAATTCCCATAGACTTATCTAATTTTTTATCAACAACAGGATTAGCCTTTTGAGCTTTTTCTACAGCTTCTCCATTGCCATTCATCATTGACATAAAGCTGTTAGAATATTTAATAAACAAATTTCTTCTAGGATTAGAACTATTAAGTGAAACTGCTGATACGTTCATGCTATTTACCTTCCTTCTACGTTTATTATTGTCAAACAGTGGCGAGGTTATGTCAATAAAAATATAACATTTGTAACGAAATGTTTTTTATGTTAGAATTCCTTTATTGAAAACTTAATATCAAATTATGTTGTAGTGGCAAGGACTCCAGAAAAAGCTGACTTAATGTCAGGTTTTGAATGGAGGAAGGAAGGTGAGTTCAAACGTAAGTGAGACGAGCCGTATAAAGAATTTACCGATGTTGCTACAATCTGAAAATTTAATATCTAATTTGTCGTAGTGGCGGAATCGGTATACGCGCACGTTTGAGGGGCGTGTGGAGAAATCCTTGGGGGTTCAAGTCCCCCTTACGACATTATTTTTGAATTTTTATGTTAGCTATAAATACGACATTTATGGCCTTTTATGAGTTTTGTTTATTTTTT
>CABQIM010000140.1 GCA_902464375.1 uncultured bacterium
AGAAAACCGTTATTATGGAAATGTATTCTACGTTTTGATCATGGACTGCGCTCTGATTGAATCTTATTATGATAATAAAACAGGTCTGAAAACTGTGCAGGAATAGCGGATTGGCTTTTACAGGAATAGGACACAAATTCTTCACAAAATAATTAGCACTCACCCCTTGTAAGAACATTACGGATTTTGTCCTGTTTTATCATGTTACAAAAACAGTTGAAAACATAGTAAAATCAATGGTTTAGCATCATATATGTGTAAATTGTTATTTTATCTTGTTTTATCATGCTTCACAAAAAATATGTAAAATGTATGTATGCAAAAAGGCATTCCCTCATTTAAGGAATGCCTTTTATAGCGTGTTAAAATAATCTTTTTCTAACATCTTTTTCTTGATGCTTTATATTATTCTTGATAGTAATAAGGGATTGTTGAAGTTCAAGCATTGTTATGGCAGATTGCCGTTCGTCTTTTTCTTGTATAAATTTCTCTATATTGCCAAATAAATCTTTTAACTCCTTTTCAGAACAATAAGGAATAATTCCTTTTGTTAAGTAGTTTACATAATGCGAAAAATCGGGCAATCGTTGTAGTTCCTTTACCGATACTTCTTCAAGTCGAGTTTGCTTACATATAAAATCTAAGTCGTGTGTTGAGTTATTCAATCTATCCAGTAAATAGTCAGCGTCACAATGTAATAATTCGCATAGATTACATAAGATTGTGCAGGGAGGGACAGATTTGCCTGTTTCCCATGATTGAATAGTTCTTAGCATGCTGTTAGTTTCCTTATCCTTTCTATTTCTTATAGAACCAAATTTCTTTTTGTATGCTTCTGCAAATTCTGTCTGTGTTCTGTATCCTCTTTTAATACGGATTTCTTGCAAACGTGTTCCAAATTGCAATTTTGTATAGTTTGAATATTCCATTTTTAACCTCCATGCACATAACTTTGTGTTTAAATAAGAAAAAGTAAATTAAAATACATACACTATGAATATTGTTGTGTGTTTTTTACTATTATATAATATAAACACAAATTAAACAAGATAAAAAGAAGGAGGTAATAACTATGAGAGCAACACGTAAAGACGGCACAATTTCCGATTGTGATAAATTAGCGGTTGATACTAATGGACTGCAAAATCTTTTGGATTGTGGGAGAGCAACTGCGATTGAAATTGGCGGACAAGCAGGTGCAAGAATTGAAGTGGGGAAAAGGTTACTCTGGAATGTTTCAAAGGTTCAAAAGTATCTTGACACAATAGCGACCGAATAAGAAAGGAGAGCAAGAAAAGGGCATGATTGTAGCAGGATATACGGACAGTTGGGAAAAAAGTATTGATGCAGTGGCACAAGGTAAAAAGGTAGTTGTGCTTGTTTATAACCATAAGCAACCAAGCATAAAATTGTATAACTTTTCGCAGGATGAAGCAAAAGAAATGAAAAGTATTATTGATGAATGGCTGGGGGAAGGGGCATAAGCGGGGGCATAGCAATCCAGGATTTTTAGGTGGATTCAATCATTACGGTTAAAACTGCACAGAGAGCAGCACAAGCGGCAAGGGCTGCGGCAAAAGCCGCCGTGGTTACGGTAAAGGCGATTGCCAAAGCGACCGCACTTGCCATTAAAGCGATTATTGCCGGAACGAAAGCCTTGATTGCCGCTATCGCCGCAGGCGGCTGGGTGGCGGTTTTGGTTATTATCGTGATTTGCCTGATTGGTATGATCCTCGGCTCAGTATTTGGCATTTTCTTCTCAGACGAAGATTCCGGCACTGGAATGAGTATGCAGACC
>CABQIM010000141.1 GCA_902464375.1 uncultured bacterium
AGTTCAATACCGTCAGCGATAACGTATGCCGTTACAAAGTCAAGAAAGTTGAGGAAAAACTTCTGCCTCCTGCAAACAATCAGGTAGATTCCGTCACTGTAAATCTACCACAACAGGAAACAGACTCTGTGGATAACAAACAAAAACAGTGGATAAGCAGCTATTCAAGCATCACTTATCCACTGAAATCAATTAAAGTCACCAGTCCTTATGGTTATCGTCGTGACCCTTTCACTGGTAAACAATCATGGCACAACGGTTTGGATCTTCGTGCGAAGAACGAACCTGCCTATGCCATGATGGATGGTATTGTCGAAAAGGTTGGGTATGACAATCGTTCTGGCAACTATGTTACATTGAGGCATGGTAAGTTTTATATCAGCTATTGTCATTTGTCTTCAATCATAGTTCGTAAAGGTGAAAGGGTGTTTGCCGGTATCATTGTTGGTGTTACTGGCAATACCGGTCGCAGCTCTGGAAGCCATCTCCACCTTACATGCAAAAAGGATGGCAAGAGTTTCAATCCTACCATCCTTTTGAAAATTATTGAGAGTATATAACTTTTAAGAACGAAAAAACTTTTTTATCATTGTTGTACAATAAACCATGTATATATATGTGATAGATGGTATTTATTTTATGTAATCCATATAAATATGTAGTGCAGAAAAATTTTCTGCAGAAAGTAAAGACAACAAAGAAAATAGTATGGTTAAAATAATTCCTATCATTGATAGGGTTAATGATTGTGTGTTGCGGTTGTTCTCTTCAGTTAACTTATTTTTTGTGATTATTATAGAATCTGCAATAATCGAGAGATGGCGAATAACAGCCTCTTGCTTTGATACGTCTAATTTTTTGGAAGAATTATGTAAAAACATGAGGGAATCTCGTTCCTTTCCTGTAACATTCATAAGATACTCAACTTCCTTTTCTTCTTCCAATATGGGCTTGACAACAGAGTAAACCTTTTGGCAACGCTCTTTTATTATCTGAGATAAATCTTGATTGTTTATTGATTCTATGCACACTTCGCAAATAACATTCAATAAATCTATAAATGTGTCTTTTTTACTTGTGTAGTTTGTATAGAATCTGAATAAATCATTTCTTGTATTGTATCGTCCTTGATAGATGGCGATTATTAAACTTTGAGGTTTGTCTAATTCTTTATTCTGTGTTTTTTCATTCGAGTTTTTCGATGAAAAAGGAAATATATAGATGAAACATATGATGAAAGAAACAAAAATCGCAAGCCCCAATGCATTCATATAGGAAATTACATTAGGTTTTGTTCTTGCTAATGTGGTGTATAAAAATAAAAACAAGCCTAAAATTAATATTGTTATGCAAAATCTTACTATATTAGGCTGAGCATTAAAACACCAGGTTATCATAACGGAAAAAATAAAAATGCCAATCCACGAACAAACAGTATATCCCAATAGAAATAAATTTACTATTCCCAATGTTTGTAAAACTGTAAATACAACAAAAGCAGCAAATGCGATAATTATCGCATTTGCAAGTGTTATGGTTC
>CABQIM010000142.1 GCA_902464375.1 uncultured bacterium
CAGGTTCACCAATTGATTGAGCTGCAATAATACCAATTGCTTCACCAACATCAACCAATTTTTGAGTTGTCATAGCCCAACCATAGCATTTTTGGCAAACACCGTATTCTAAGCTACAAGTTAAACCTGAACGAACTTTCAATTCTTGAAGATTCAAGTGAGAAATCTTTTTAATATCTTTTCTATCTAATGTAGTATTTTTAGCTACTAATAAAGTAGTACCATCTTCATCAAAGATATCTTGAGCAACAGTTCTGCCCAACAATCTATCAATAAGCGGAACAATAATATTATCGCCATCACAAATAGGCTTCATATTAATATATTTATCTCCGCCGCAATCTTCTGCACGGATAATAACGTCTTGAGCAACATCAACCAAACGTCTTGTTAAGTAACCTGAATCGGCTGTTTTTAACGCTGTATCTACAAGACCTTTTCTTGCACCATATGATGAAATGATGTATTCAGTAACTGACAAACCTTCTTTGAAGTTAGAAGTGATAGGCAAGTCGACGATTTGACCTTGTGCGTCTGCCATCAAACCTCTCATACCAACCAACTGTGATACCTGTGATAAGTTACCTCTCGCACCAGAGAATGCCATCATATATACTGGGTTTAATTTATCGAAGTTTTCAACAACTTGTTCTGTAAGTTTTGCTGTTGTTTCAGACCAAGTATCAATAACCTTCGTATATCTTTCAACTTCGGTAATTTCACCTTTTAAATATCTGTTTGTAGACTTTTCAATTTCTTTTTCAGCTTCTTGTAACAATTCTTTTTTAGAATCCGGAACTGTAAGGTCTGCAATTGAAATAGTTACACCAGAACGTGTTGCATATTTATAACCCAAATTTTTAAGAGTATCTGCAAGTTCAGCTGTTTTAGCACCGCCAAATTCAAGATAAATTTGAGCTAGCAACTTATTCAAACCCTTTTTATCCATCTGTTTATTGATGAAACCAAGAGTATGAGTCTTTGCATGTGTATAAGTATTTTCCATCTTTATATTTTCCTCAATTTTTCCTTTTTCTGTAAGGCTAATGTGTGGGCTTTTTAAAGCCCAGTCACCTTAAGCCAATGCCTTTCTAACAGTTTCGTTGAATATGATTCTACCAACAGTAGTTTCAATTCTCTTACCTGCTTCATCACGAACTACAATCTTGTCGTGAAGAGTGATAACCTTAGCTTCTAATGCAGAAATTGCATCATCAAAGCTGTAGAAATAACCCTTAACATCTTGTTCCGGATTCTTTAAGATTGTTAAATAGTAAAGACCAAGAACCATATCTTGTGAGTGAGTGATAATAGGCTTACCGTTAGCAGGTGCCAAAATGTTATTTGTAGCTAACATAAGCATTCTTGCTTCTGTTTGAGCTTCAATTGAAAGAGGTACGTGAACAGCCATCTGGTCACCATCGAAGTCGGCGTTAAACGCTGTACATACCAATGGGTGAAGTTGAATAGCTCTACCTTCAACCAATTTAGGTTCAAATGCTTGAATACCTAATCTGTGAAGGGTCGGTGCTCTGTTCA
>CABQIM010000143.1 GCA_902464375.1 uncultured bacterium
TCTTTTATACTCTCTATGTATATATAAAAACATTTATTTATCATCAATTTCAAACAAAGAATTCTTTGTTACAAATCTTAACAACAAAAAGAGGACACTTTCGTGTCCTCTCCTTATTTTTTATTATTTAATTAATCTTTCAAGAATGTTTCATAATTTCTTGCTAGCAAATGCGTTCTTATTTGGTTTATCAAGTCTAAAGCAACACCAACCATGATGATTAGTGATGTAGCACCAATACCTTGAAGAGTAGTGATACCGGTCAAATAACTTGCAAATGCAGGAACAAGAGCGATAACACCCAAACCAAGAGCACCAATAAAGGTTGTCTTAGTCAAAATCTTATCCAATGCTTCCGCAGTTGGTCTACCCGGTTTTACCCCAGGAATTGATGAACCATATTTTTTAAGATTATCTGCAATTTCTTTTGGCTGCATATTTGGCATAATTGATGCGTAGAAGAAAGTTAACGCTACAATCATCAAGAAATATACCAAATAATAAGTTGCTCCACTTGGATTGAAGATTTTATTCAAAACAAGTACTACATCTTGAACCCAACCTGCAGGCAAATTTGCTTGTCCTACAAGACTCAATACTGTAGATGGGAATAACAAAATTGCTACCGCAAAAATGATTGGCATTACGCCACCCGGATTAAGTTTGAACGGAATAAATGTATTAACACCACCGTAAACTTTATTACCGACTTGTCTTTTTGGATTAACAATAATTACTTTTCTAATAGCTTCTTGCATTATTACGATAAAAATCATAGTAACAAAGAATATAGCAAGCAATAATACTAATCCCCACATTTTTGCAGAATCATTTGCTACCATTTGCGCTGTTCTTGATGAATAAAGTGGAATACCTGATAAAATACCGACAAAGATTATCAAAGAACCACCGTTCCCAATACCCTTTTCAGTAATCAATTCTGACATCCACATTACTAATACAGAACCTGCTGTAAGTGTTATTACAGAAGATATATAAAACATCGCATGGTTTAACCCTGGAGCTATTGAACCAGGAAGATGTGCTAAGTATCCCATAAAGATTATACCTTGGAACAAAGCCAACACAACCGTGAATAATCTTGTATATTGAGATAATTTACGTCTGCCTGCTTCACCATCTTCTTTCTGCAATTTTTCCAAAGCTGGAATTATTACAGCCATCAACTGCATAATAATTGATGAAGTGATGTATGGTCCAATACCAAGTGCAAATATAGAAACCTTTCCTAAGGCACCGCCGGAAAATAAATCCAAGAATCCTAGAATATTGTTTCCGGAAGCAATTCTTGCAAAGATTTCATTGTTGATACCAAATACTGGCAAATGAATACCAAAACGGAACAATACAAGCATCACAAAAGTAAAAATTAATTTTTCTTTTAAGCCTGATGCGTTCCACATTGACATTAAATCTGCCGTAGTAGGCATTCTCATTCCGCCTGATGTCATTCCTGCCATTATACTAATTCAACCTTTCCGCCTGCTGCTTCGATTTTTTCTTTTGCTGAT